>NZ_LZJG01000556.1:0-599 GCF_001667785.1 Mycobacterium sp. E3247
GGCGGGACGGCCATGGCCACGTCGTGCCCTCGGCGCAGCAGCTCGCGGCCCACAGCCGCCAAAGGCTCGATGTCGCCGCGGGTTCCATACCCGGCGAGGGCGAATTTCGTCACGGGTCCTAGCCTTGCAGTTGCCGTGCACCGGCGACGTCAGGGGTGCCAGTCCTCACCCAATCCGTCCCACGCGCGCGAAGTTTTCCAGAAGGTCGGCGCTCTTGGTGATGCTGTCCGCGGGCTTCGTCATCCGGGCGGCCAGCTCGCGGGCGCGGGAGACGTAGTCGGGGGAGAGGATCTGGCGCAGGTCGGCCACCAGCGACTCGCGCGTGGTTTGGGAAAACGGGCGGGCGACACCGACTTTCAGCCGATCCACCTGGCCCGCCCAGATCTTCTGATCGCTCATGCTCCAAAGGCTCAGCGTCGGTATTCCGGCGCGCAGACCCGCGGCAGTGGTGCCCGAGCCGCCGTGGTGAACCACCGCCCGGCAGGCTGGGAAGATCTTCGTGTAATTCACCACGCCCACCACCTTGACGTGGTCGGACTGCGGCACACCACTGAAGTCACTCCAGCCGGAGCAGACCAGCGCCCGCTCCCCCAACTCCT
>NZ_LZJG01000557.1:0-1520 GCF_001667785.1 Mycobacterium sp. E3247
ACCGGGTTCACCAACGCGGCCCGCAAGACCTTCGTCGGGGCCGCTGCCCGCGGTGGCCGTCGGCTGGTCATCGCGATGATGTACGGGCTGATCAAAGAGGGCGGACCGACCTACTGGGACCAGGCGGCGACGTTGTTCGACTGGGGATTCGCGCAAAGCCCCCAGTCCAGCGTCGGCTCGCTGTAGCTATTCCGGTCGGCCCGCGTCCGGCGCCGCCGCGGACAGCAGCGTCATCAGCATCGGGATCCGCTGCTCGGCGATGTGCGGCTGCGGCAGCACCCCCTCCACCACCGCGGCCCCGTCGAAGACGTTGGTCAGCACCGAGACCAGCACCGGGAACGTCTCCTCGGGGAAGCCCTCGGCGCCGGGCAGCGCACGGGCGGCGTCGTGGATTTTCGTGGAGTACTGCCGCAACTCGTGTTGCAAGGTGGCCCTGAGCTTTTCGTCGGTGCGGGCGGCGACCAGCAGTTCGTACAGCACGGCGTTGCTGGGCGCGGTGGTCAGGTCGCGCAGGATCGCCAGGGCGGCCTCCAGCGCCGGCCGATCGGGCGGGATCTCGGCGACCCGCTTGGTGAAGGTCTCGAGCTGGCGACGCAGCACCTCCGACGCCGTGGCCGCCATGAAGTCGCCCATGGTCTCGAAGTGCCGGAACAGGGCGCCGACGGAGACCCCCGCGCGCTTGGTGATCACCGCCGCGGACGCCCGGGCGTAGCCGACCTCGATGATGGTGTCGATGCATGCGTCGAGGAGCCGGCCCACGGTCTCCTCGCGGCGCTGCTGCTGGGTTCTCGCCATGTCAGGCCCCGATCGTCAGCGGGCTCCGGCCGCGGCGCCGCTGGCCGGCGCGCAGGTAGCGGCCCGATTTGACGGTTTGGCCGTAGCCCTCACGGAACCGGCCCGCACGGAAGACGACCGCGCCGCCCACACCGGTCGCGACGACGGCGTCGTCGTTGCGATTCACCATGCGCCGCAGGCCGCCGTAGAACGGCACCTCGTCCTCGTGGTAGCCCTCGACCGTTTCGTTGAGGCCGGCCGGGTCGATCACCACGAAGTCCGCGCGGTCGCCCTGGCGCAGCGTGCCGGCGTCGACGCCGAACCACTCCCCCAGCTCGCCGGTCAGCCGGTGCACCGCCCGCTCGGTGGACATGAACGGCGCGCCGGCCCGCTGGGCATCCCGAACCCGCTTGAGCAGCTTGACCGGGAAGTTGTAGAAAGCCATGTTGCGCAGGTGCGCACCGGCGTCGGAGAAGCCCATGTGCACGCTGCCCTCGTTGGCGAGTGCGTCGAGCAGCTTGGGGCGGTGGTTGGCGACGACGGTCGTCCACCGCACGTTGCGCTCACCGTTTTCGACGAGCACGTCGAGGAACGCGTCGAGCGGGTGCAGCTTGCGCTCGTCGGCGATGGCGCCGAAGCTCTTGCCAATCAACGACTCGTCGGGGCATTCGACGATGACCGCGTCGTGGAAGTCGCGGTGCCACAACGACGGTCCGAGCTTGACGCGGTCGAACTCGCGCCGGAAC
>NZ_LZJG01000558.1:0-522 GCF_001667785.1 Mycobacterium sp. E3247
CTGACGTCACTCGCGGCCGGCGCCGACCTGCTCTGCACCGGTCTGAATTTCGAGCAGGCCGCCGCCAACGTCGCCGAGTTCTACCGCATTCCGCTGGCGACACTTCATCACTTCCCGATGCGGGCCAACGGCCAGCTCGTTCCGCGCGTGCCGGCGCCGCTGTTTCGCTCCGGCATGAAAACGGTCGAGTGGTTGTTTTGGCGCTCGACGAAGCAAGTGGAGAACGCACAGCGCCGCGAGCTCGGACTGCCCGCGGCCACGAAACCCTCGCCCCGGCGGATCGCCGAACGCGGGTCGCTGGAAATCCAGGCCTATGACGAGGTCTGTTTCCCCGGCCTGGCCGCCGAATGGGCGAAGTGGAACGGCCAGCGCCCCTTCGTCGGGACACTGACCATGGAGCTGACCACGGACGTCGACGACGAGGTCGCATCGTGGATTGCCAAGGGCACGCCGCCGATCTGCTTCGGGTTCGGGAGCATGCCGGTCGCCGAGTCTCCCGCGGACACGGTCGCCCTGATCAGC
>NZ_LZJG01000559.1:0-53503 GCF_001667785.1 Mycobacterium sp. E3247
CAGTTCGTCTTCGGAGATTTCGGTCACGGTCTACAGACACTAGCGCCGCGGGCGCGCCAACGGCCGCGAGCGTAACGCTGCGGCGAATTCCTGCGGTGAAAATCGCCGTGACGTTACGCTCGCGGCTCTGGTGGCCGAAGGGGCTCAGCCCGCGATGATGAACTCTTCGAGCTGCGTGCGCGCGACGTCGTCCGGCAGCTGCTGCGGCGGGCTCTTCATCAGGTAGGCCGACGCCGGGATCACCGGGCCGCCGATGCCGCGGTCCTTGGCGATCTTGGCCGCGCGCACCGCGTCGATGATGACGCCCGCCGAGTTCGGGGAGTCCCACACCTCGAGCTTGTACTCCAGGTTCAGCGGCACGTCGCCGAACGCCCGGCCCTCGAGCCGCACGTAGGCCCACTTGCGGTCGTCGAGCCAGCCGACGTGGTCGGACGGACCGATGTGCACGTCCTTGGTCTTGAACTCGCGCTGCAGGTTGGAGGTGACGGCCTGCGTCTTGGAGATCTTCTTGGACTCCAGCCGCTCACGCTCGAGCATGTTGAGGAAGTCCATGTTGCCGCCCACGTTGAGCTGCATGGTGCGGTCGAGTTGCACGCCGCGGTCCTCGAACAGCTTGGCCATCACGCGGTGGGTGATGGTGGCGCCGACCTGGCTCTTGATGTCGTCACCCACGATTGGCACACCCGCGTCGGCGAACTTCTTGGCCCACACCGGGTCCGAGGCGATGAACACCGGCAGCGCGTTGACGAAAGCCACGCCGGCGTCGATGGCGCACTGGGCGTAGAACTTGTCGGCCTCTTCCGAGCCCACGGGCAGGTAGGACACCAGCACGTCGACCTTGGCCTCTTTCAGCGCCTGCACCACGTCGACGGGCTCGACGTCCGAAAGCTCGATGGTGTCGGCGTAGTACTTGCCGATGCCGTCCAGGGTCGGGCCGCGCTGCACCACCACGTTGGTGGGCGGCACGTCGGCGATCTTGATCGTGTTGTTCTCCGAGGCGAAGATCGCGTCGGACAGGTCGAAGCCGACCTTCTTGGCGTCCACGTCGAACGCCGCGACGAACTTGACGTCGCGCACGTGGTACTGGCCGAACTTCACGTGCATCAGACCGGGCACGGTGCTGTGCTCGTCGGCGTTCTGGTAATACTCGACGCCCTGTACCAGCGAAGACGCGCAGTTACCGACGCCGACAATGGCGACTCGTACCTCCGTCTGCGCCTCTTCCGCCGTCGGCGGCTGGTGCTCACTCATAGGGCGTTCTCCTAACTTCCATAACCTTGTGGTCGCAGCTGATGAATTTCGTGCAGGGGTATCTACGTCTGCTCGGAGAGGCCGGGCATCGCCCGCTCCGCGGCAATGAGCTCGTTGAGCCACTTCACTTCGCGCTCACTGGACTCGAGGCCCAGTTGGTGAAGCTGACGGGTGTAACGGTCGAACGAGTTACTGGCCCGCGCCACTGCTTCGCGCAGGCCCTCCCGCCGCTCCTCAACCTGACGGCGGCGGCCTTCCAGGATGCGCATGCGCGCTTCCGCCGGAGTCCGGTTGAAGAACGCCAGGTGCACCCCGAAGCCGTCGTCGGTGTAGTTGTGCGGACCCGTGTCAGCCACCAGCTCACCGAAGCGCCGACGGCCCTCGTCGGTTAGCTGGTAGACGCGCCGGGCACGCCGAACCGGGGTTCCGGCCGGGGCGGCATCCTCAGCGATCAACCCTTCGGCCTGCATCCGCCGGAGGGCCGGGTACAGCGAACCGTACGAGAACGCGCGGAACGCACCGAGGAGGCCGGTCAGCCGTTTGCGCAACTCGTAGCCGTGCATCGGCGACTCGATCAGAAGGCCCAGGATGGCGAGCTCCAGCATCGAATCACCCCCTTTGCATGGTCGGTTACGACGGTTCGACGCCTCGCGTAATCGTATCGCTTCGATATATTCGCCACAACACCACCGGATGTTCGTCAGCTGTTAGTCAAGGCGCACGGGAGCGAATCGCGGTGGGAGCCGGCGGGCTCACCGGGCGGTCAGGACGGCAAGTTCAGTTGCTTGACGGTGCCGTCACCTGCGAAGACGATGTAGCCACTACCGTAGTCGCTCGAGACATACAGCGACAGGGACAGGGCACCCGGGGTGGTCGGGTCCGCCGCCGGTTCGATGTTGAGGTACTCGGTTTTGACGTCCGCCGGCTTCATGTGCAGGGTCTGCGGGGCACCACGCATGATGCCCACCGTCGCCGTGACGTCGAACTTGCTCAGGTCCACCGGCACGGGACCGTCCACGGAGCTCTTGGCCGAGCTGGTCGGGTCGCCCCAGCCGCCGCGGTAGGTGTAGGCCAGCACGCGACGATCGTCGGAGGGATCCGGCCGGTCGAGCACGGCGTACGTCGGGTAGATCACCAGCCGGTACCCCATGGCGTCGCCGAACCGTTTGCGGGTTTGCTCCAGCAGCCCGGTGAGCCCGCCCACCGAGTGCAGTTGGGTGGGCGGGGTCAGCACGACGGGGCCCACTCCGTCGGGCTTGGCTCCGGGGTCGCTGGTGAAGTCCAGTGGCGATCGGGTGTTGCCGTACAGGCCCCAGCCGATGCCGACCCCCAGCAGCACCGACACGGCGAAGGCGACGGCGAGCGAGCCCCACCCGCCCAGCTTCGGTGGCACCCGGGGGCCCTTGACGGCCGGCGTCGGCAGCGCGGAGCTGTCGGTCTGCAGGTCGGTCACCAGGGCCTGCAGGTCACCGAGGGTGACCGCATTGGTGGCCGCGCTGACCCGTACCCGGTGTTCCTCCATCGAGAGTTGGCCGTCGTTCAACGCGTCGTCGAGGATCTTGCAGGCGTCTTGCCGGTTGGTGTCCGTCGCGCGGGTGTTCGGTGTCGGCCGCTCGCCGAGCGATGTCCCGAGCCATTTCGCCACGGGGATGATCGTAGAGTCCGGTCCCGGTTCAGGCGGAGAAAGCGGCGCCCCCCGCGTTACCGGTGCGGGGCGCCACGGTTTGGTTGCGTATCGGTGCTCGCCGATGGCGACGTACGCTGGGGGCGTGCGACTGCAGCGACAAGTGGTGGACTACGCCCTCCGGCGGCGGGCACTGCTGGCCGAGGTGTATTCGGGCCGCACCGGCGTGTCCGAGGTGTGTGACGCGAACCCTTATCTGCTGCGCGCCGCCAAGTTTCACGGGAAACCGAGTCAGGTCATGTGCCCGATCTGCCGCAAGGAGCAGCTGACCCTGGTGTCCTGGGTGTTCGGCGAACACCTGGGCCCGGTATCGGGCTCGGCGCGCACGGCCGAAGAGTTGGTCCTGCTGGCCACCCGCTTCGAGGAGTTCGCCGTCCACGTGGTGGAGGTATGCCGGACCTGCGAGTGGAATCACCTGGTCAAGTCGTACGTACTCGGCGCGGCCCGCCCGCCCAAGGGCACCAGGAGTACGCGGACGGCGCGCGACGGCGCGCGAACGGCCATTGAATAACGACGGACCCCACCAGCAGTCGCCCGGTGACCCGGACGGGCCGGCGACTGAGCGTGTGGGCAGACATGGAATCGGCGACCGCCCGCGTGACGCGCCGCAGGCGCCCGGTCACCGTCGTGGCGTTCCCCCCGACGACCGGCTGACCACGGTCCTCCCGCCGGTCGTCGACGGCCGGTCGCCCCGACGGCCGGATCCCGGCATCGACGAGGTCAGGGCCGCACTGGGCGGTCCACCGTCGGCGCCCCTGCAACGGGATGCGCTGGAGGAGGTCAAGGCCGCACTGGACAGCCGGACGTCGCCGCGTCGGGCGCGGCCGAGCGGCGGAGGACGTCCGCCCGAAGGCCCGCCGCCACCCGGGCCACGGGGACGGCCGGGCGGCCCGGACGGCTTCGGGCGCCGGCCGCGGGGTGACGTTCACTGGACCCAGCAGATCAACTGGTTGTGGGTGCGGCGGGCGGCGTACCTGTCGGCGGCGGTGCTGGTGATCCTGCCCATCGTCACGTTCGCCATGGCGTACTTCATCGTCGACATCCCCAAGCCGGGCGACCTGCGCACCAACCAGGTCTCCACCATCCTGGCCAGTGACGGGTCCGAAATCGCCAAAATCATTCCGCCGGAAGGCAATCGGGTCGACGTCAACATCAACCAGGTGCCGGTGCACGTGCGCCAGGCGGTGATCGCCGCCGAGGACCGCAATTTCTATTCGAACCCGGGGTTCGACTTCAGCGGCTTCGCGCGGGCGGTGGACAACAACCTCTTCGGCAACGGGGACCTGCAGGGCGGGTCGACGATCACCCAGCAATACGTGAAGAACGCGCTGGTGGGATCGGCTCAACACGGGCTCAGCGGCCTGATGCGCAAGGCCAAGGAACTCGTGATCGCCACCAAGATGTCGGGGGAGTGGTCGAAAGACGATGTGCTGCAGGCCTACCTGAACATCATCTACTTCGGCCGCGGTGCGTACGGGATCTCCGCCGCTGCCAAGGCTTACTTCAACAAACCCGTCGAGCAGCTCACCGTCTCGGAAGGGGCGCTGCTGGCGGCGCTGATCCGGCGACCGTCCGCGCTGGACCCCGCGGTCGACCCGCAGGGTGCCCGGGCCCGCTGGAACTGGGTTCTCGACGGCATGGTGGAGACCAAGGTGCTCTCACCCAGCGACCGTGCCGCACAGGAGTTTCCACAGACCGTGCCGCCCGATCAGGCGCGCGCCGAGAACCAGACGACGGGACCCAACGGGCTGATCGAGCGCCAGGTGACCAAAGAGTTGATGGAGCTGTTCAACATCGACGAGCGGACCCTGAACACCCAGGGCCTGCAGGTCACCACCACGATCGACCCCAAGGCCCAGCAGGCGGCCGAAAAGGCGGTGTCGAAATACCTTGACGGGCAAGACCCCGACATGCGGTCGGCCGTCGTCTCGATCGACCCGCACGACGGCGCGATCCGCGCGTACTACGGCGGCGCGGACGCCAACGGTTTCGACTTCGCGCAGGCGGGCCTGCAGACCGGTTCCTCGTTCAAGGTGTTCGCCCTGATCGCCGCGCTCGAGCAGGGAATCGGTCTGGGTTACCAGGTCGACAGTTCGCCGCTGACCGTCGACGGCATCAAGATCACCAACGTCGACGGCGAGAGCTGCGGGACGTGCAACATCGCACAGGCACTCAAGCAATCGTTGAACACCTCGTATTACCGGCTGATGCTCAAGCTCAAGGGCGGACCGCAGGCGGTCGCGGACGCCGCGCACCAGGCCGGCGTGGCGACCAGCTTCCCCGGTGTGGACCACACGTTGTCCGAAGACGGCAAGGGCGGGCCGCCCAACAACGGAATCGTGTTGGGGCAATACCAGACCCGGGTCATCGACATGGCCTCTGCGTACGCGACACTGGCCGCCTCCGGCGTCTACCACCGGCCGCACTTCGTGCAGAAGGTCGTCAACTCCGACGGCCAGGTGCTCTTCGACGCGAGCAAATCCGAGAACAACGGCGAACAGCGAATCCCGAAGGCCGTGGCCGACAACGTCACCGCGGCCATGGAACCGATCGCCAGCTATTCGCGGGGCCACGCCCTGGCCGGCGGCAGGCCGTCGGCGGCCAAGACGGGCACCACGCAGCTGGGTGACACCACCGCCGACAAGGACGCGTGGATGGTCGGGTACACGCCGTCATTGGCGACGGCGGTGTGGGTGGGGACCGCCAAGGGCGACGTGCCGCTGGTAACCGCTTCGGGCTCACCGGTTTACGGGTCAGGGCTGCCGTCGGACATCTGGAAGTCCACGATGGACGGCGCCCTGAAGGGCACCTCCAATGAATCCTTCCCCAAGCCGACCGAGATCGGCGGCTACGCGGGCGTCCCGGCGCCGCCGCCCCCGCCCCCACAGCCCTCGGTGACCGTCATTCAGCCCACCATCGAGGTGGCGCCCGGCATCACGATCCCCGTCGGCCCGCCCACGACGATCACCAACGCGCCTCCGCCGCCGGGCGGCGGCGGCCCCGGCGGGCCTGAGCAAGGCGTGCCGCCGGGTGGGCCCCAGGCCCCGCCCCCCGGCCAGCCGCCACCGTGATCGAGGCCGAGCGGCAGACCGCCACCATTTCCCCGCAGCCGCTGGCCGGCGATCTGCGTAGTGTCGGCAACCGCGACTGCCCGAGCCGGACCGACGCGTTGGGTGCCGCCCTGGCGGACGTCGTCGGGGGGCCGGTGGGCAGCCACGCACTGATCGGCCGCACTCGGGTGATGACGCCGCTGCGGGTCATGTTCCTGATCGGCCTGGTATTCCTGGCGCTCGGCTGGTCGACGAAGGCGGCCTGCCTGCAGAGCACCGGCACCGGCACCGGTGACCAGCGGGTGGCCAACTGGGAGAACCAGCGCGCCTACTACGAGTTGTGTTACTCCGACACCGTCCCGCTCTACGGTGCGGAGTTGTTGAGCCAGGGCAAGTTTCCGTACAAGTCGAGCTGGATAGAGACCGACGGGAGCGGCACCCCGCAGACCCGCTACGACGGCCGGCCCGCGGTGCGATACATGGAGTATCCGGTGCTGACCGGGATGTATCAGTACGTGTCCATGGCGCTGGCGAAGACGTACACCGCGCTGACCAAGCTGGCCCCGCTGCCCGTGGTGGCCGAGGTGGTGATGTTCTTCGACATCTCCGCGTTCGGCCTGGCGCTGGCCTGGCTGGCCACCATCTGGGCCACCGCCGGTCTGGCGGGACGCCGGATCTGGGATGCGGCCATGGCGGCCGCCTCGCCGCTGGTGATCTTCCAGATCTTCACCAACTTCGACGCGCTGGCAACGGGATTCGCCATGGCGGGGCTCCTGGCATGGGCCCGGCGCAAACCGGTGCTGGCCGGTGTGCTGATCGGGCTGGGAGCCGCGGCCAAGCTGTATCCGCTGCTGTTCCTGGGCCCGATGGTGGTACTGGCGATGCGTACCGGGCGCTTTCGCGCGCTCGGCCGCACCGCGGGGACGGCCGCGGTGACGTGGTTTTTGGTAAATCTGCCTGTCATGGTGCTGTTTCCGCGAGGGTGGTCGGAATTCTTCCGGCTCAACACCCGGCGTGGTGACGACATGGATTCGGTGTACAACGTGGTGAAGTCATTCACCGGCTGGCGCGGATTCGATCCCGGTCTCGGGTTCTGGGAGCCGCCCACGGTGCTGAACGCGGTGGTCACGGTGCTTTTCGTAATTGGTTGCGCGGCAATCATCTACGTGGCGCTGACCGCGCCGAAGCGGCCGCGGCTGGCACAGCTGGTGTTCTTGGTGGTGGCGGTCTTCCTGTTGACCAACAAGGTGTGGAGCCCGCAGTTTTCGTTGTGGCTGGTGCCGCTGGCCGTCCTGGCATTGCCGCATCGGCGGATCCTGCTGGCGTGGATGACCATCGACGCCGTGGTATGGGTGCCGCGGATGTACTACCTGTATGGCAATCCGAACCGTTCGCTGCCGGAGCAGTTCTTCACCACGACCGTGTTGGTTCGTGACGTCGCCGTCGTCGCGCTCTGCGCTCTGGTGATCCGCCAGATCTACCGGCCCGACGAGGATTTGGTGCGCTGGGGCGGCCGGGTGGACGACCCGTCGGGCGGCCCCTTCGACCGCGCCCCCGACGCCCCGCCGGGTTGGTTGCCGGACTGGCTGCGACCGGCCGGCATGCGCCGGGCACCGGTGCCCGAACCCGAGCCCGCGGTGCCATGACGCTCGTCGCCGTACCGCTGTTTCCCCGCGTGACCGCGCTCGACGCGATCGGGCCCTATGAAGTGCTGCAGCGCATCCCCTCGATCGAGGTGGTGTTCGCCGGTCACCGCCGGGGCGAGGTGCGCACGGAAAACGGGATGCTCGGGCTGAGCTGCGACGCGCGGTTCGACGAGGTCACCTCACCGGACGTGGTGCTGGTTCCCGGCGGGATCGGCACGCGGCAGCTGCTCCACGACGACACCATCCGCGCCTGGCTGCAGGCCGTGCACCCGACCACGGCCTTCACCACATCGGTGTGCACCGGCGCGCTGCTCCTGGCCGCCGCGGGCCTGCTCGACGGGCTCACCGCCACGACGCACTGGCGGGCCAGGGACCTGCTCAACGACCTGGGCGCCCGTTACGTGCCGGACCGAGTCGTCGAGCACCTACCGCAGCGGATCATCACCGCCGCGGGCGTCTCCAGCGGCATCGACATGGCCTTGCGGCTGGTCGAGCTGCTTGTCGATCGGCAGGCGGCGCAGGCCGCCCAGCTGCTCATCGAATACGACCCGCAGCCGCCGTTCGACTCCGGTTCCCTCGCCAAGGCCGACCAGGCGACGATGGACCGTGCCACCGAATACTTGGACGCCCGGCAGTAGCCGATTGCTCCAGCACCGGCGGTCCGGTGCGATTTTGGAGGCCACCCCGCCCGTCCGGTAGCCTGGTGCGGTTGCCGACGCAGGCGACCCTCCTGCCACGGATCGACCGTGGCCGTTTGAGACCAGAGGAGGTGGTGAGGTTTCCATGCGTCCATACGAAATCATGGTCATTCTTGACCCCACGCTCGACGAGCGCACCGTTGCTCCGTCCTTGGAGACGTTCCTCAACGTCGTCCGCAAAGACGGCGGAACCGTCGACAAGGTCGACATCTGGGGCCGGCGCCGGCTGGCCTACGAGATCGCCAAGCACGCCGAAGGCATCTATGTCGTGGTCGACCTGAAGGCGGAGCCGGCGACGGTATCCGAGCTCGACCGCCAGCTGAGCCTCAACGAGTCGGTGTTGCGCACCAAGGTGATGCGCACCGACAAGCACTAACACCCGTCGCTGAGTCGCGGGCCCACCGTCGGCGGACTTGCGTAGGCTCAGCGAGGATACGTGCCGTCCACCGTCGGCGAAGCGATTCACCGGGCGGAACAAGGAGGAAACTGTGGCTGGTGACACCACTATCACCGTTGTCGGAAACCTGACCGCCGACCCCGAACTGCGGTTCACCCCGTCCGGTGCCGCCGTCGCGAATTTCACCGTGGCGTCGACACCGCGGATCTACGACCGTCAGAGCGGGGAATGGAAAGACGGCGAGGCGCTCTTCCTGCGCTGCAACATCTGGCGGGAAGCGGCCGAGAACGTGGCCGAAAGCCTCACCCGCGGCGCGCGAGTGATCGTCACCGGCCGGCTCAAGCAGCGGTCCTTCGAGACGCGTGAAGGCGAGAAGCGCACCGTCGTCGAGGTCGAGGTCGACGAGATCGGGCCCTCGCTGCGCTACGCCACGGCCAAGGTCAACAAGGCCAGCCGCAGCGGCGGCGGCGGCGGCGGAGGCGGCTTCGGCGGCGGAGGCGGGTCCCGGCAGGGATCGGCGCCGGCGAGCAGCGCTCCCGCCGACGATCCGTGGGGCAGTGCCCCGGCGTCCGGGTCCTTCGGCGGCGGCGACGACGAACCGCCGTTCTAGAAGAACTTCAACAGTAAGAAACGGAAAGAAAGACAGTCATGGCCAAGTCCAGCAAGCGACGTCCGGCTCCGGAAAAGCCGGTCAAGACGCGGAAGTGTGTCTTCTGCGCGAAGAAGGGTCAATCGATCGACTACAAGGACACTGCGCTGCTGCGTACCTACATCAGCGAGCGCGGCAAGATCCGGGCGCGCCGCGTCACCGGCAACTGCGTGCAGCACCAGCGCGACATCGCCATCGCGGTGAAGAATGCCCGCGAGGTGGCGCTGCTGCCCTTCACTTCCTCGGCGCGATAGCCGCCGAAGCTCGAGCGAAAGTACGAAAACGATGAAGCTGATTCTGACGTCCGATGTCGACCACCTCGGTACCGTCGGCGACACGGTCGAGGTCAAGGACGGCTATGGCCGCAACTTCCTGCTCCCGCGCGGTCTGGCGATCGTCGCCTCGCGCGGTGCGCAGAAGCAGGCCGACGAGATCCGCCGGTCCCGGGAAAGCAAGGCGGTGCGCGACCTCGGGCACGCCAATGAACTCAAGACGGCGATCGAGGCGCTGGGCCCCGTCCAGCTGCCGGTGCGGACCGCGGCGGACTCCGGGAAGTTGTTCGGCTCCGTGACCCCCGGCGATGTCGTCGCGGCCATCAAGAAGGCCGGCGGGCCGAACCTCGACAAACGAATCGTCCGCCTGCCCAAGTCGCACATCAAGGCCGTCGGCACCCACCCGGTGTCGGTGCACCTGCACCCCGAGGTCGACGTCGAGGTCGCTCTCGAGGTTGTCGCGGAGAGCTAAGGCTCCGACGTTTGCTCTTTCCAGGCGGCGGCCGTCATCGGCCGCCGCCTGGTTCAGTTGCGCTGCGCGCATGCTTTCTGATCCCAGCGTGGGCGGTCGCGGACGCACGCCCTAGCGAACAATTGCCGCCGGATGTTCCGGGGAGCTCATTTACCCTGCCGTAACGCTGCGAAAATGTGGCTGAAAGCCAACACGCCCGACGCAGTAACCTGCGACGACACGCCGTAGAGATTCTTGTCCACACGAAAATCGTGGCGTTACATGGCCCTTATCAGCACCGATGTCAGAGCCCCTTGAATTCATACACAGGTTCTCCACATCCCACTCAACACAGGTGTCGACGGATATGCACACACGATGCACAGGTTCATGAACAGCGCCCCTTTCACCTGGTAGCCAGCAACGTCTAACGTCGTCCCGTCGCTAGGCGTACGCGCGCGGTGCAGCGAATGTGTCGGCTCCTTGACTTACGCTGACGGGAGCGGTTTTCGAATGTACGTTCGGGTGCTTAAAAGGGGAGGAGGGATCCATGGCGGTCGTCGATGACCTCACGTCGGGCATGGATTCGCCGGCTCCCAGTGAGGACTTCGGGCGTCAGCCACCGCAGGACCTCGCGGCCGAACAGGCGGTGCTGGGCGGCATGCTGCTGAGCAAGGACGCCATCGCCGACGTGCTGGAACGGCTGCGGCCCGGCGACTTCTACCGCCCCGCACACCAGAACGTCTACGACGCGATCCTGGACCTCTATGGCCGCGGCGAGCCGGCCGACGCCGTGACGGTGGCCGCGGAATTGGACCGCCGCGGGATGCTGCGCCGGATCGGCGGTGCGCCGTATTTGCACACCCTGATCTCGACCGTGCCGACGGCCGCCAACGCGGGCTACTACGCGACCATCGTGGCCGAGAAGGCGCTGCTGCGCCGGCTTGTCGAGGCCGGGACGCGGGTGGTGCAGTATGGCTACGCCGGCGCCGAGGGCGCCGACGTGGCCGAGGTGGTCGACCGCGCACAGGCGGAGATCTACGAGGTGGCCGAGCGGCGGACGTCGGAGGACTTCGTCCCGCTGGAGGACCTGCTGCAGCCGACGATGGACGAGATCGACGCCATCGCCTCCAACGGCGGCATCTCGCGCGGCGTGCCGACGGGCTTCACCGAACTCGACGAGGTCACCAACGGGTTGCACGCCGGGCAGATGATCATCGTGGCGGCGAGGCCTGGAGTCGGGAAGGCGCTAGCCTTGGACACGCCGCTGCCCACACCGACCGGCTGGACGACGATGGGTGACGTCGCGGTCGGTGACGAGCTGCTCGGCGCCGACGGGCGCCCGACGCGGGTGGTGGCCGCGACCGGCGTGATGCTCGGCCGGCCCTGCTACGAGGTGGAGTTCTCGGACGGGACGGTGATCGTCGCGGACGCCGAGCATCAGTGGCTGACCGAAACACGCGCGTCGCGCAAGTCGGCGCAAGCCGCGGCGGTGGGCTACAACCGCTACAAGAATCAGCGCACCTTTGCGGCGGTGCGAACGACGGCTGAGATCGCGGAGAGCGTGCGCTGCGAAACCAAAGACCGGCGCCTGAACCACAGCGTGGTGAACGCGCGTGCGCTTGACCTACCCGACCGCGAATTGTTGATTCCGCCATACACTCTCGGTGCCTGGCTGGGCGACGGAACCAGTGCCGCAGCCCAGATCACCACGGCCGATCCCGAACTCATCATGCGAATCGAAGCGGACGGCGTGGTCGCGGTTCCATCGGAATCCGCTCGATACCGTTATCAGCTCCTTCTGCCGGCGAGCGACGATCCCGCTCCACGGCAATGCGTGGTGTGCGGGAAGGATTTCGTCCCCCAGACCAGTCAGGTGCGGACCTGCGGGCGGTCATGCGGTGGCCGGGCGCGGTTCGTCTCCGCGCCCGTGCCTAGCCCGACCTGCGTCCGCTGCGCCGGACCATCATCGGGGATGCGGCTGTGCCAGCAGTGCCACGCCGCCGTGGGGACACTGCAGGCGCGGCTGCGCACACTCGGCGTGCTGGGGAACAAGCACATTCCCATGGAGTATCTGCGGGGATCCGAGGCGCAACGGCGCGCGCTGCTCGCCGGGTTGCTCGACACCGACGGAACTGTGACGGCGGGTGGGGCGGTCCAATTCTCCGTCACCAGCCATCGGCTGGCGCTGGATGCCGCCGAACTCATCGTCAGCCTCGGCTATCGCTGCCAAACTTCCACCAAGCGTGTCCGAGGCCGCCGGGAGTCGTCCAGCATCGCTTACACCCTGACCTTCTCCACAGAAGACACCGTATTCGCATTGCAGCGAAAAGCCATCCTGCACAAGGAACGTCGAGCCGCCACCGGCACCGTGCGATCTGGCTCACGCTTCATTGTGGAGATCCGCCCGATCGAGACCGTTCCCGTGCGGTGCGTCGAAGTGGACAACGATAGCCACCTATACCTTGCCAGCAAGGCCATGATTCCGACCCACAACTCGACCCTCGGTCTGGACTTCATGCGGTCATGCTCGATCAAGCACCGGCTGGCCAGCGTCATCTTCTCGCTGGAGATGAGCAAGTCCGAGATCGTCATGCGGCTGCTGTCGGCGGAAGCCAAAATCAAACTCGCCGACATGCGGTCGGGGCGCATGAGCGACGACGACTGGACGCGCCTGGCGCGGCGGATGAGCGAAATCAGCGAGGCGCCACTGTATATCGACGACTCGCCGAACCTGACGATGATGGAGATCCGCGCCAAGGCGCGCCGGCTGAAGCAGAAGGCCGACCTGCGCCTGGTCGTCGTCGACTATCTGCAGCTGATGTCGTCGGGGAAGAAGGTGGAGTCGCGGCAGTTGGAGGTTTCCGAGTTCTCGCGCCAACTCAAGCTGTTGGCCAAGGAGCTCGAGGTTCCCGTCGTCGCGATCAGCCAGCTCAACCGTGGCCCCGAGCAGCGCACCGACAAGAAGCCGATGCTGTCGGACCTTCGTGAATCGGGATCACTGGAGCAGGACGCGGACATGGTCATCCTGCTGAACCGGCCCGACGCGTTCGAGCGCGACGATCCGCGCGGGGGAGAGGCGGATTTCATTCTCGCGAAACACCGTAACGGTCCGACCAAGACCGTCACCGTCGCGCACCAGCTGCACCTGTCGCGGTTCGCCAACATGGCGCGGTAAGCGCTGGCGAGAAGAGCCGGTTTGGATTGAGTGTTGTGCGAGAAGCGTCGGAGGCGCCTTATCGCCAGCGTTCTGCTCACTCCCGCGGATGAATGAAAACCCCTTCTGCTGAGACGGTTACGCCTCCGCTGTCGCTTAGTTGTCCGACGGCAAAGGTCTTGACTCCTTCGACGCGGTCGACCCAGGCCTCGGCGCGGAGAGCCTTTCGTAGCGGGGTTCCTCGGCGGTAGCGCAGGGTCAGCGTCCCGGTGTAGGCGGGCCGGCCCGGCTTGTGGGCGGTAGCGCCGAGTACATGGTCCAACACCATCGCGCAGACACCGCCGTGCACGTAACCCGCAGGCCCCTCATAGGCTGCACCGAGAACAAGTTCCGACCAGACCGATCCGTTTGTCTCGTGAATCACGAGTGGGGGAGCCAACGGGTTGCGGATTCCGATCACCGCATTGCCTGAAGCTGGGCTCTGCCCGTCGGTGCTGGTACGTTCGCCGAATGATCCAGGTATCTGTTCGGCGCTCAGTCGGCTTGTAATAGCGTCGATCTGGGTTGCAATGGAGGCAATAGCGTTGGGCTTCAACTCTGTGCGGATCGTCGCGTCGATCAGGTTGCGCACGGAGATGGCCAGTAGCTCGTATGTCGACGATGGGTCAGTCATCGTTAGGCTCAGATCGCCGGTGTCCGCGGTGCCGCTGGCAAGGCCTTCGCCCTCACTGGAAGCGGACCGCTAGCCGGGGCGCGTCGTCCCCTAGGCGTGGCACGTCGATTGTTGGCGTTGCGGCGGGCGTGGTGCGGACGATGTGCTGCCCAACGGCAGGGACGCTGCGCATGGCATCGACGCCGGCGACTTCGGTGGTCATCGACTAACAGCGTGAAATGGCACGTAGCGGTTCGGGAAGGTGGCGTCCCGTCCAGCGGGCATATCACAGAGACACCTCGGCTGTGCTGTTAATCTGGCAAAATGGCCGAGCCCAGTGATAAGCCGGTGAAGTCGGCACTTGCCGCCACCAGTTGGGCGTTGCTGGGCATGCTGTCTTATGAAGAGGAAGTTTCCGGCTACGACCTGAAAAAATGGATCGACTGGAGCGTTGACCTCTACTACTGGAGCCCGTCGAACAGCCAGATTTACACCGAGCTGAAGAAGCTTCAAGGAATGGGGCTGGTGACCTCACGCATCGAGCGTGACGAGGGCACCCGCAGCCGCCGGCTCTACAAGATCACCGCGGCCGGCTTGGAAGCGGTCACCGACTGGACCAACAACGCCCCCGTGGATCCGCCGGTGCTCAAACACAGTGTGCTGATGCGGGTGACGTTCGGCCATCTGACGACTCCTGCTCGGCTCAAGGAATTGCTCCAGGAGCACGTGGCCTATGCCGAAGCCAGGCATCGCAAAGCTGTCGAGGACGCCGAGGGCGCTGAAGGGGAACCCGCTTGGGCCTACTCGGTGCTCGCGCTGCGCTGGGCGGCCAAGTATTACGCTGCCGAGCGCGAGTTCGCGTTGGAACTGATGAAGGAAATCGACGAGGCCGACGCCTTCATGCAGAAGGCTAAAGGCGGTGCGGGCAAGGTGCGCCCCACGCCCGGCTACTGGCGCGAGGTGGAAAAGCAGGTCCAAGCCAAGCGCCGAGCCGACTAACCGCCACCGGCGGCGTCTCGGGCGGCGATGTAGCCGTACACCAATCCCTGGGCGATTGTCGCGCCCGCGCCGGGATATGTGGCGCCGAACGCGTTGGCGGCGGTGTTACCGATCGCGTACAACCCGGTGATGACGGTGCCGTCTTCGCGCAGCACCCGTGCCCACTCGTCGGCCTTGAGCCCACCGCAGGTACCCAGGTCGCTGAGCACCATTTTCACGGCGTAGAACGGGCCCTTGGTCAGGGGGCGCAGGTTGGGGTTCGGCGTTATCGTCGGGTCACCGTAGTAGCGGTCGTAGGCGCTGCGGCCGCGACCGAAGTCGGGATCCTCACCTAGAGCGGCGCTTTCGTTGAAGCGCGTCATGGTCTGGTTGAACGCTGATGTGGGAGCGCCGATCCGAGCGCCGAGTTCGCGCAGGCTGTCGGCGCGCACCGCGATGCCCGCGTCATACCAGGTCTGTGGAATGGGCATCCGCGGAAACAGTTCGGCGCCAAAGACATAGCTGTTGCGGTATTGCTGATCGAAGATGATCCACATCGCTTCTACCGGTTGCCCGGACTGCTCGAGTTCGAGCAATCGCTGACCGAACGACATGTAGTCGGCCGACTCGTTGGCGAATCGATGCCCATTTTGGTTGACGATGAGGCAGCCCGGAAGTGATCGCTCTGCGAGCATGACCGCGGGCGCCTTGCCCGGCAGCGGCGCGATCGCGGGAAACCACCAGGCCTGGTCCATCAGATCGATGTCTGCGCCGAGTTCTTGGGCGACGCGGATCCCCTCGCCGGTATTTGAGTCGGCGCCCAGGCTGACGTTGGGGTCTAGTGACTCGGACTGAAATTTCCAGCGCATCTCCATGCAGTGGTCAAAGCCGCCGGTGGCCAGCACCACCCCGTGCCTGGCCGTGATGGTCACTTCACCGCCACCATTGCCGACAACCGCCCCGCTGACGCGGTCGTCGTCGCCGACCAGACGCAACAAGGTGGTGTCGGTCCACACCGGGATCTGAGCCCGCAACACACCGGCGAAGAGGGCGGCGGCCAGGGCTTGGCCGCCCGCGGCGTAGTGCCGGCCAAGCAGGCGGCCGCCGATACCCTGGGCCACTCGCTTCGCCAGGGTCGGAATTCCCTTGCGCGGCACCCGCGCAACCAAGTTGAGCCAACGATAATCCGCCCCCGTTGTCGGGATGGAGAAACCGGACTCCATGACCCCGGGCCGCAGCCGGCCGCGATATTCGCCCAGGACGGCAGTGTCTAGGGGCCGGCACTCGCAGGTACGCCCAGCTGCGCTGCCGCCGGGCTCTTCGGGGTGGTAGTCGGAGTATTCCCGGGCCCAGAACAACCGCATCGGAGTCGTTCGCTCCAGCAGCTCGACGGTCGCGGAGAGATTTGTCAAAAACCCCGCGGAACGCGGAGGCGGGGCTGAGCCCGCAACAACGGAGTCAAGATAGGTGGCGGCGCGCTCGGCGGTGTCGTTGGCACCGGCCCGCTGCAGCACTGGGCCCGCGGGCAGCCACAGCGCGCCACCGGAACGTGCGGTCGAACCACCCACGTACGAGGACTTCTCGACAATCAGCACGGAGAGCCCCCGGTCGTGGGCGGCGAGTGCTGCGGCCATGCCGGTTCCCGAACCGATCACGAGTAGGTCCACCGTCGTGTCGGACACGGGAAGTCCAGCAGGAATCGTCGTGCTGTGCGTTGTCACGCCTGGGAACGGTAAGCGGCCGGGCTGCTCAGCGGGAAGAGGCGTCCTGATCAGTGGAACACGTGCCCTCCACGTGCCGGTCAGTCGGGGTTGAATGGCGCCCATGAATTCGCAGTCCGAAGCCGGCGAAGTTCGGCTGATCGAGGCCGACGCTGCCCCCACGCGATTCGCCCGCGGCTGGCATTGCCTGGGTCTGATCAAAGACTTCAGTGACGGCAAACCGCACGCGATCAATGCTTTCGGCCAGAAGCTGGTGGTGTTTCGCGGCGGTGACGGGCAGGTCAATGTCCTCGACGGCTACTGCCGCCACATGGGAGGTGACCTGTCGCAAGGTGAAGTCAAGGGCAACGAGGTGGCGTGCCCGTTCCATGACTGGCGCTGGGGTGGTGACGGGCGCTGCAAGCTGGTGCCCTACAGCAAGCGCACACCCAAGCTGGCCCGCACCCAAGCCTGGACCACCCTGCAACAGGACGGCATGTTGTTTGTGTGGAACGATCCCGAGCGCAAACCACCCCCACCTGAGGTCGCGATCCCACGCATCGAAGGCGCCACCAGCGACGAGTGGACCGATTGGCACTGGTACACGACCGTCGTGAACACCAACTGCCGTGAAATCATCGACAACGTCGTGGACATGGCCCACTTCTTCTATATCCACGGCTCGCTGCCTACTCATTTCAAGAACATCTTCGAAGGGCACGTGGCTACCCAGTACATGAACAGCGCGGGCCGACCCGACCTGGGCGGCGCAGAAGGTCCTCAGCTGCTCGGCACGACATCGGTGGCGTCCTACTATGGCCCGTCTTTCATGGTCGACGACCTGACTTATCACTATGCGGATGGTGACCACCACACCGTCTTGATCAATTGTCATTACCCAGTTGACGCGAATTCCTTTGTGCTGCAGTACGGCATCATCGTCAAGAAATCCGAGGCGCTTCCCGATGATGTCGCGGTGCAGACCGCGGTCGCCCTTGGAGACTTCGTCAAACTCGGTTTCGAACAAGATGTGCAGATCTGGCGGCACAAGGCGCGCATCGATAATCCGCTCTTGGTCGAAGAAGACGGCCCGGTTTACCAACTGCGCCGATGGTATGAGCAGTTCTATGTCGATGTCGCCGATGTTCGACCAGATATGGTGGACCGCTTCGAATTTGAGCTGGACACCACCCGCCCGTACGAGGCGTGGATGAAAGAGGTCGAGTCCAATATCGCTACGCAGGCGACCGCCAAAGACCCGGTGTGATGACTCCGGCGTCGTCTGCCAGGGAAGACAATCGCCTTGCCGACATGCCTATGTTCCCCGTGGCATGTCGACGCTGTCGAGCGCGGGTGCACGTCCGTAAAAGCAGCTGGAACCAGACGAGCGTGCAGTGGACAGCCTCGGCCCTGGCCCGCTGTGAGGAGAGATCGGCCGCCACGCAACTGGCCCCATACGGCGGATGCAATCTGTTCCTGTCATGCTCGGCTCTGACCGAGTCGATCGTCGACGCCGTGCGAGCGGGGACGCTACCGGTGGTCGATGGCGGGTGAGGCGGAACCCTTTGGTGGTCCAGTGGCGAATGAGAGTTGAGTGGTGAACGCGCGTCTGAGGGAGCGCGCCCCATGCCAGCATTTCGACTTATCGCGTCGGCGCGGTGCGCCGTTCATGCCCCACTCATCAGAGAGGTTCCATGACGGATCTGCTAATTCCAGAGTATGACCCGAGCACGCTTGTGCGCTCCATCACCGTAGAGATCGAGGCGCCGCCGGCTGTGGTGTGGGAAGTCCTTCTAGACCTCGACAATTACGGACGGTGGAATCCGTTTTGCGTAGCCGCCAAATCAGCACTCGCAATGGGCTCTGCGGTCGAGATGGTTCTCGCCGGGAAATACTCTGGCACTAACGGCACGTGGCTCCACACCGAATACGTGTGCGCGATTGTCCCGCAGCGTTTGCTCTCCTGGGAGCAGCGAGCGACAGCAGAGTCTCCGTACGCCGCGCGGCGCGACCAGATTATCGAGCCGTGGGGAGACCTCGGGTGCCGCTACTACTCCACGGATGCATTCCTAGGACAACACGCAGCCCAAGTCATGACAGACACCGGCAGCTGGGTGAAGCGAGCTTTCGACGACACGGCGCTTGCCCTCAAGCAGTACAGTGAGCGCGGATACAGGTCGCGCACCAGTGCAGCGAGCTGACGCCCCTCACCACCCGACGACTTCGGGCAGCGCAGTCCAGATGTAGCGCACCGACTGCGACATGAGCGATGTGGGACTACCCTCTGCGTAAAGTGGCTCGCGCGCATGAATCTCCGGCGGCGGTTAGGCAACCGTCTGTCGAGGGGCCGGAGAATAACGCAAGCAGCAGACCAGGTCATGATGACAGGTACATCCGTTCCGGTTTCTCGGCCGGTGACAAGCGGGCAATCAGGTCGCCGTCTGCGGGCGCAAACCCAAAAGTTGGTCAGCCCGGGCCGCAAAACCCTCCCGGAGAGTGGGCGGCCCGCGCGCTAGGAGTACGCCAGCAGCCTACGGTCAAAACCGTGTTCTCCCAACCGTTATTAGGCGCGATAGCCGAAGCTGAACAGTTGATTGCGGCAGCTCCGCATGCAGAGAGCGATGCCGATCTGGCCGAGGGCCTGGGATATCTGGCGGGCGGCATCGTCGCCTGCACTCACCTAGCGTTCAACCTAGACACGGACCATCCGTATTTGTTCACGGGCACTGGTCCGTTCAGCAAGATGGGCCTGGACAACCCAGATACCCTGTACTTCGGCGCCAAAATGGTTGCTGGCTTTGAATATGTGATCGCCGGCGTCCGCGGCACCACCACGGACCTGAGCTTCCAATATCTCGCCGGCGAGTACACCGACGACAGTGTGCCGGAAAGCGAAGTGGCCTTTGATGATCGCCAGCTCGACATCGCCCCCGACGGCAGTTTTGAATGGCGGTTCACTCCGAAACGATCCGGACAGCTGGTGATCCGCGAAGTGTATGGCGACTGGGCCCAGCGGCGTGGATCGGTCACCATACACCGCGCCGACACCTCCGGCGGCTCTCCAGCTCGGCCGACCTGTGCGGACGTCCACGAGCATTTCGCCAGCGCCGCATCGGCATTGGTTCAGCGGGTGAAGACCTGGCTGCAATTTCCGCAATGGTTCTATCTCAACCTTCCGGTGAACACACTGGTCGCCCCGCGCGTCACCCCTGGTGGGTTGACCACCCAGTACTCCTCGGCCGGACATTATGAACTGGCCCCGGACCAGGCCATGATCATTACAGTCCCGCTCAGTGACGCCCCGTATCAGGGCTTCCAGCTGGGCAGCATGTGGTACATCTCGCTCGATTACATCAACCACCAGACCTCACTGAACGGCGCCCAGACGCAAGTTGATCCCGACGGCAAGATGCGCATTGTGGTTGCGGAACAGAACCCGGGACTGACGAATTGGGTTGAGACACTGGGCCACCGACGTGGTTACCTACAGTTTCGGTGGCAACGGTTGTCCCGCCAGATGGGCCAAGCGGACGCACCTACCGTCGAGGTGGTGAACTTCGACGCGATACCCGACACACTTCCCTATTTCACTCATAACGAGATCTCCGAGGCGGATTGGCGTGAGCGGATTGCCCTTCGACAGAAGCAGGTAGCCCAACGAATGCTGGGTTGATCGATGCCAGGGCTACTACAGGACAAGGTCATCGTGTTCAGCGGCGTCGGACCCGGCCTCGGTACCACTCTCGCCCGACGGTGCGCCGACGAAGGCGCCGATCTCGTCTTGGTGGCACGAACGCCCAGCCGACTTGAGGCGGTCGCCGAGGCTGTCACCGAAGTCGGCAGGCGCGCGGTACCTTTCGCTGCCGACCTCACGGTGGAGGACGACGTGAACCGACTTGTCGGTGCCGCGGTATCGGCCTACGGCAGGGTCGATGGCCTTGTCAACAACGCATTCATCTTCCCGTCGATGAAGCCTTTCGCTGAAACCACATTCACGCACATCCGAGATTCCGTGGAACTGACCGGCCTCGGAGCGCTCAGGGCGATTCTGGCTTTCTCACCCGCTCTTGCGGCTTCTGGCGGAGCAATTGTCAACCTAAGCTCGGCGGTCATCAGGCATTCCGATCCGCTATACGGTCCGTACAAGCTTGCGAAGTCAGCGTCGCTGGCGATGTCACAATCGCTTTCCAGCGAGCTTGGCGGCCTGGGGATACGGGTGAATTCCGTAGCACCGGGCTACATCTGGGGGCAGGTGCTTCGCGAGTACTTCGAGGCTCAGGCGCGCGAGTCCGGCTTCTCCGTGGATGCGGTCTATGCGGCCGTCGCCGAGAAATCCGACTTGAAGCGACTGGTCACCGAGGACGATGTCGCCTCGGCAATTATCTTTCTGCTCAGCAACATGGCCGGCGGCATCACCGGACAGACCCTTGACGTCAATTGTGGGGAGTTCAAGGCATGACAAAGGCAACCGTCGTCGGAACTGTGGACGAGCTGTGCGCTGAAGCGATCCAAAGAGCTGGGCACAGCGACTTCGGAGCCGATGACGACAATTTCCGCGAAGCGCTCAGCGTGCTACTTGACTCGTATGAGCGCGAAGCGGGCTTCACGCCATTGGGTGCCACCATGACGCGGCACTACCTGCTGGGCGGCTTGGTGGCAAGGCTGCTGAGCGAGGCGGCATGGAAACGCTACCCCTCGCACGCGAATGTCTCGATTGAGCGCCCCATCTTCGTCACCGGGTTACCGCGGACCGGAACGACTGCCCTGCACCGTCTTCTGGGCGCCGACCCCGCCCACCAGGGATTGGAACTGTGGCTGGCGGAGTACCCCCAGCCGCGGCCACCCCGAGAAGACTGGGATAGCTACCCGGAGTATCGCCAGCTGCAGGCCTACTACGCGAAGGCGCACCGGGAGAATCCGGAGTTTCTCGGCTTGCACTACATCGCTGAGGACGTCCTCGAAGAGTGCTGGCAATTGCTACGGCAGTCGGTCCATTCGGTGTCGTATGAATCATTGGCGCACGTGCCCACCTATGCGCAGTGGCTATCGAACGAAGACTGGGCACCGGCGTATCGCCGGCACCGCCGGAACCTCCAGTTGATTGGACTCAACGATGTCTCAAGACGTTGGGTGCTGAAGAACCCCAGCCACCTGTTCTCGATCGACGCGATCTTCGAGACCTATCCGGACGCGTTGATCGTGCAGTGCCATCGTCCACCCGAGACGCTGCTACCGTCCATGTGCTCGCTTGCGGAGCATTCCACCAAGGGTTGGTCGAACACCTTCTCGCGGGAACAAATCGGGCATGACACTTTGGACACCTGGGCGCGCGCCATCGAGCGGTTCACGAGCGGTCGCGCCAAGCACAACCCGAACCAGTTTTGCGACGTCGACTACTTCGATTTCGTTGCTGCTCCGGTAGACACCGTGCGAAGCATCTATGAGCACTTCGGGCTGCCGTTGACCGAGGAGGCCGTATTGGCCATTGGTTCGGCTCACGAAGAGAGTCAGCTCGACCATCGTGCACCCAAGCACCGATACTCGCTGGACGACTACGGACTAACCCCCGACGCGGTCAAGGCGCGGTTCGAGCACTGGTGACGATTGATCGCTAGCCCGGACCCATAGCTGACAGATCGTTCCGGGGACATCCCTGACACGCTCTGAAAGTGAGAGTGCTGAGCGTGAACGAACCGTCCTTACGCTCAACCCCGTAAGCACTTGCTCAGCTTTCGACCCGAAAAGCTGCTCAAAGTTCGACCGGGGCCGGCACTGAACTGCGTCGTCGCCTATCCCGCGACACCGTGGACTCGTTAGGTGCTGAGCCCCTGCGAACCGATTGCTGTCGAGCGAGTGTTGTGTGTGTCGAGTGGATTTGGGACGGATTGAGTCTCCGGTCGTGCCATACGGGCCGTTCATGGTCGGGCCCCGCAACTCCTGGCCGAGGAGATCCCGGGCCACGCCGCTTCCTAGGTCGATGACACCGGCATGATCGGGATCTTCTTCATCGCGCTGGCCCGCGGATCAGGGGCAGCGGCGGCCGCCTTGTGGTTTGCTTCACCGCGCGTGTACGTCCACACGCAGAAGGGTTCTCCTTGGGCGAACTTGAAATCCTTTGGCGGCAAGTTGATGTCGAGTTTGCACCCGGGAAAGAACGGGGCTGAGATTCGCTGCTCAAAAGTGCAGTTCATCCAGGCCCGTGCCGGTGGGTAGAGGCCTTCGTCGGTGTACTTCTGTAGTACTTCGCACCGACGCATGTTCAGCACCACGTGATCAGGGTTGTACACGATGTACTCGCCGCCGTACCCGAGCGTGCCATCGATGCTCAGGCAGGCCAACTTGAGAAAGTCCACGACGTGCACTGGCTCGATCTTGAACACTCGGGCCAGCTTGGGGTATTGGTAATCGATGATGAGTTGATACATGTCGGGAAGCCCGAGCCAGACCTCCTCCTCAGGGAGGATCTTGGTCCACTGGTCGATGAAATAGTTGTGTCCTTTGAGGTACTGGTCCCAATAGGTTTTGATCAGACGTATCAGGGCCGGCTTGGTCAGGTCCTCAGTCTGCACATCAAAAGGAATCGCTTGGTATTGAGCGTTTTTCCAGTCCCAACCCGGAGGGGCGATGTAGCGCCCCATCGGCATCACTTGGCGCATCCCCGCCCGCGACAGCTCCGCGGCGACATCCATGGCGGCGCTAATGCCAACCTTCTCCGAATAGATCTTGACATGGGCGTAGGGCATGAAGTTCAAGACGTCTTCGAACACTCGCGCTAGGCCCATGAGGAAGTCGCGGGAAAAGTCTTGGACGTTGCCGACCTTACCCATGAAGTCATGGGTGTAGTCGTCGTAGTTGAGTTCTTCGGTCTCAATGGTCATCGGGGCTTCTCCTCAATGGGCTCGGCTGGTGGTCGTGACCTCGTTGGCCGCGTGGTTCAGCCCTCCTGGGGACGGGTCATCGCTATCTGTCAACGGGCCACTGCTTGGCAGCACGTCACCCCGCTGTCGTGTCAGATCACGCCATGAATGGCAGAATCTGACAATCCCGAGGCTAGTCCGCAAGAGGTGTGCGTCACCATCGCGATCCCGCTCAGCGGGATGCCGTCGCAGGTCCGAGCACATAAGTCAAGGGGTATTCGCGGTTAGGATCGACATGCCGTCAGTGTGGCGAGGAAGTGAGGTAAGGCTGGTGAGCAGTCCGGCGACGCACGCGGAGCGTCGCGCCGAGGACCTTCGGATGCACATCGCGCTAGCTGCCCGCGACACGTTTCTCGCCGACGGGTCTACCTCGGCGACCGTCGAGCGGATCTGCGAAGCGGTGGGCATTGCGCCGCGGACGTTTCACCGGTACTTCCCGGTCAAAGAAGACGTCGTTATGCCGCTATTCCGTGAATTCGGTAGGCTGAGCATCGAGATCCTGCATGACGCAGCACCGGACAGCGACACCGTCGAGGTCCTCGTTGCGGCATTCAGCACCGAAGTTCCCCGGCGGGGCCGGATGGAGATCGATCGCAGGTTCATGGCGATGATGATCAGCGATCCCCAATACCGATTACGGTGGCTGGACTGGGGACAAGACCTTGTCGTTTCCATCACCGAGTTCCTTGCCGCCCGGTTCGATCTAGGCGATGACCCATTCACCCGAGAGCTGCCTGCCCAGCTGGTGGTTCAAGCGTGTCGGCACGCCTACGTCCACTGGGTCCAGCACGGCGATTTCGCCGCCCTGCAATCCGCGTTGCGATCCGCCATGCAGATGATCGTAGGAACGCTAGCGTGCCCGGGCGTCTGAGCCGCAGTTCACGGTCGGTCGATCACGATAGATCCAACGTGGTGTGGCTCTCGGGACATTTCGTTGTCCCACCACCCCGGGATTCGCCGAAATGATCCTTGATGCTGCGCCTTTCGGTGCTTAAGCCAATTGGAACGCACTCAGTGGCGCTTCTTCTGGATAGGTTGTCGGTCCGCCGAGGTCGTAGGCAGCGTTAAGGGCGGCGATGAACGCCGGGTCGTGCAGGGGATCGCTGGGAGTGTCGAGCTTGATGCCTTTGCCCTTGAGGTCGTCGATCATCATGCCGATGGCCCGTTCGATCGTGATGTCGTCGGAGCCGTCCATGTTCTTTTTGAGTTCCTCGAAGTCGGAGAACACTTCGGCGGACCAGTGCACCAGGAAACGCAATTCGTCGGTGTGGTGGCGGGAGATGACGTCGTCGCCATTCTTCAGAAGCCAGTGGTTCGGGTCGGCCGGGTCGCCGGCGAAGACGGTGTCAAAGGCCAGCCCCGGCGGAATCTGTTGTTCCAGCGGCCCGTTGGCTTCTCCGCGGTGCACCATCATCTCGTTCTGAACGACCACTCCGCGGTTGTTGATCGGCGGCAAGACCCGGGAGGGGGCCTTGAGTGGGCCGTCGGGCCAATAGGTGAAGCCAGACCCCTCGTCGAGGGAGAACCAGGTGATGACTTGAGCCATTTTGATGAGGTAGTCGGTGAACAGGCCCGACTTGCCCATCACGCTGCACAGCCAGGTGGGGGCGTTCTCGTGGCGTACGCCGCGAAAGCTCGGCGAGTCCAGATGGCCGGGATCGCGGTTGGCGCAGGGGCCGTTGATGTTGAACAGCATCATCTCAGGCTTGGCGTACTCGGCGTTCCAGTAGCTCTTGGCGTGCTCGAGGAACGTGGCGTTGTAGAAGCAGTCGTGCAGCTCCGGGTAGAGGACGGCCCCGTAGTTGGCCAGGTAGCCGCGGAATGTCGGCGTCAGAAAAAGGTCCAGCGACGGAGTGAATCCCTCGGGGAAGGCGCCGCTCATGGTGGCCATCAACTCGTCGGCCGACGCGAAGTGCTGGGCGATGATCAGCTTCCACGGACCGTGCGCGTGTACGACATTGAGCAGCCGCTCGCGTTGGTCGGCGGTGTAGACGTTGTCGATTTCGCGCGGCGGGGCGGCGGGCCGCAAAACGTTGGAAAGCTCCATCCGGCGCTCATCGGTGAGCATCAGCGGTCTCCTTCTGCATGTTTGGATTGATGTGATTGTCTCCGGCACCGTCGACGTACGGTCGATGCGTGTCCGGTGATCGGGACGTCAAAATGGGAGCGGATTGGCGAACTTGGCGCCCAATACGGCGCCGATCTCGGCGATGGCCAGCCGCCCGCGGGCGGTCGCGTCGGGGTACATGAGGAAGCCGTGGTACATGCCCGGATAGCGGACGAGGGTGGTCTGAACTTCGGCGTCCCGGAGCCGGACCGCGTATCGCTCACCCCAGTCCCGGATCGGGTCGCAGCCGGCGGTGACCACGATCGCGGGCGGCAGCCCCGAAAGGTCGGAGGCGTAGGCGGGAACCAGGTACGCCCCCTCGGGCGGCCCGGCGTCTCCGTCGGCAAGTGCGTGCATGTAGTCGATGTCGTCGCGGGTGAGCAGTGGCGCGTCGGCCAGCGAGGCGACCGACGGGGCCGTCATGTCGCGATCCAGGCCCGGGTACAGCAGCACCTGCGCGCAGATCGCCGGACCGCCGCGGTCACGCGCGGCCAGTGCAACCGCGGCCGCCAAAGAACCTCCGGCGCTGTCGCCGACCACTGCGAGCCGGCTGGCGTCGACACACAGATCCACGGCTCGGCGCGATACCCATTCAGTGGCGGCATAGGCGTCGTCGAACTGCGCCGGTGGTGCCGCTTCGGGGGCCAGGCGGTAGTCGATGGCGACGACGGTGGCCATGGACGCCGAGGCGAGCGCGCGGGCCAGCGGTTCGAACGAGTGGTTGGATCCCATGACCAGGCCGCCGCCGTGGAAATACACCAGCACGGGTGGGCGGGAATCTGTGGCGGGACGATAGATTCGCGCGGGTATCTGCCCGGCGGGCCCTGGGAGGGTCGTCTCGGTGATGCTGTCCATCTGTGGCATTGCCTCGGGCAGCGGCGCGGATTCGATCGCGGCCCGCACCGCGGAGAGGCCGCGTTGGCGCATCGGCGGGATGGTACCGAACGATGCTACTCGGGCGGCGGCGTCGGGATCCAGCGGAGGAGTGGGCACGCTAATGCCGCGCGGGGTCGAACCGGCGCTCGGTCCGCAATACCGGAGCATGTTGGGACGCAAGGATGTTGGCGCGCTCTTGCATCGCCGACCGAACATAGTCGGGGTGGGTGAGCAGATAGAAGCCGCCTTGAGCGGCTTGCTCGAAAACCACCGCGGCAGCTGTCAGCGGGTCCATCGCGTCGGCCTTCAGGTCGAGCATGGCCGTACGGTGCGCCTCCGCGGCCGCAACGTCGGTGGCCTCAGTGGAGTCGACGCCGCCGGCTGATTCGAAAATGTTGGACAGGACCGGGCCGGGCAGCACGGCCTGGACGTGAATGTGGTGGTCGTGCCCGCTGGACTGTAGTTCTAGGTTGAGACACTCGGTCATCGCCAGTACGGCGTGCTTGCTCACGATGTAGGGCGTTTGCAAGGGCATCGCGACGACCCCACCGACCGACGACACATTCCACACCCACGCCTGCTCTGGGGTGGCCATCATTGGCGGCAGGAATGCGCGGATGCCGTAGAAGACCCCGCTGATGTTGATATCGACGATCCGCTGCCAATTGGCTACCGGGGTGTCCCACAGGTAGCCGAACTGTTCAATTCCGGCGTTGTTCACCAGCAATCGCACCGGACCGACGTCACGGATGGTCGTGTTGGCAAGCTCTTGCACGGCGACGGGATCGCGTACGTCACACACCATGTCGACCGCGGTGCTCCCCGTGGCGGTGAGCTCCTCGCGCAGGGCGGCGATGCTGTGCGCATCGACATCGGCGAGCACCACGGTCATGCCCAATGTGCTGGCGTAGCGGGCCATGCCGGCGCCGATCCCGGAGCCGGCGCCGGTGATGACGGCAACCCCGCCAGAGAAGAGCTCTTCAACGGTCATGGTTGCGACGCGGTGGCAGTGCCGCTGTGCAGTTCGGATAGCAGCACGGAGTTGGTGGCATCCAGCACGACGTCCATATCGGTGAACTCCAGCCCATTGGGGCCGCGGCGCACGCCGACGTTGACCACTCCGCTGGACACCGCGAACGGCACGAAGTTGGCGATCTGGTTGACGAAGATGTAAAAGCGGGCGCGGGTTACGCCGCTATCGGTGCCGGTGCGGTGCACGTTGGTCGCGTGGTGACGCAGCGGGTAGGGGCTTTGCTGGCGATGCTCGGATAGCCACTCGATAACCGCGTCACGACCGTCGAGTTCGGGCGACATCAGCTCCTCGAAAGGACTGGCGCCACTGTCGCTTCGGGTCAGGTAGTGCACATCGTGGGCGTAGCTGGCGGCCAGCTCGTCATAGTTGGCTTCGTCGTAGTGGTACCAGAAGGCGGCGATGAACTCCTGCAGTTCCGACAGCGTGATGTCGTTGCTCATGCCCACAGTCAATCCCGGCTGTGTCCCCGCTAACACCCCGACGCCCGTTGAGTGGAACACCGTCGTTGCTCAGCCGCTGATCAGGCTCCATAACCCGGCGGCTCCCGCCCCAAGCGCGGCCGACGTGACCTCTTCGTCCCAATACTGCACGGAGCCGAACTCTCCGCGCCACACCAGGGCAGGCCGGGTGAACTCGTGTAGCCGGTGCTCGCGCGTGGTGCCGATCGCGCCGTGAACCTGGTGAGCGTTACGCACCACCACGGAGGCGGCGTGGCCCACACACGAACGTGCCACTGCGACAAGGAAGGCGAGGTTGGACGCCGACCACGCGCTGATGACCGCCGCCGTCAGCGCCGCCTCGGTGGCCGACCGCGCCAGGGCGGCTTGCGCGGCGATGTCGGCGATCATGCTCTGCACGGCCTGAAAGCGCGAAAGGGGCCGACCGAACTGGACGCGTGAGCTCGCGTGCTCGATCGAAAGCTCGAGAATCTGGTCCAGCGCGGCACACACTTGCACCGCGCGCACCAAGGCCGATTTCAGCCGCAGCTGGTCGACCACACTCGCCTCGAGGGGAACACCGCACAAGCCGGCGGGGTCGGCGACGACGATGTCCCGCGGCTCGCCAATCATATTGGCGCCGGGCGTGATATCCAGCGACTCAACATTGACATCGGCGGCCTGATACTCGCCGCCCCGCTGCCAGATGACCACGATCTGTTGGGCGCGAGACGCCCAGGGCACCCCCCTCGCGGCGCCCTGGGCATCGAGCAGGCACACGGTCCGCACCGCATCGTCGCACGGTGATCCGATAGCCTCCAGCAGCCAGCACGCCAATAAATCGTGCTCGGCCAATGGGATTCGCGCGCCGTGCTGAACAGCGACGGTGAGCAGCTCGGCCGCTTCATGCCAGCCGGCGCCGCTGCCACCCGAGTGTTCGGGGCCAGTCAGGCGCACCAGCCCGAGCTCGTCAAGCTGGTGCCATAGCTGGGCGTCACGATCCCCAGTGGCGGCGGATGACTGCGCTGTGCGGTACGCGCCGAACACCGCGCGCATCATGTCGATCAGGGCCGGGTCCACCGGGGTCGCGTCGATCGGTGAGGTTGTCAACGGATCCCCAATCCGCGGGCAATCACGCCCCGCAACACCTCGTTGGTTCCCCCACGCAGGGTAAAGCCGGGGCGCTGGTCCACCGCGGCGGTTATCAGCTCCGAGGATGCCGCATCGACGCCGCCATGCCGCTCAGCGAGGTCGGCGACGTCACCCTCGACGGTGGTACCCAGCACCTTGACCACCGCCGCGGCCACGTCAGCGGAGTCGCGGCGCTCCAGGGCGCCGGCGACTGCGGTCGACATCTGGTGCAGGCCGGCGACGCGGGCCACCAGACGCCCGAGGCTCTCGTCTCGCGAGATGCATCGGGTCGCCATGTTGGCGGTGGTCGCTGTGAGCAGAACGAAAGTGGAAAGGAAGCGTTCGGGTCCGCTGCGCTCAAAACTCAACTCAGACGTCACCTGCGCCCAGCCGGCGCCGATGTCACCGAACACCATGGCATCGGGCACGAACGCCTGGTCGAGGATCACCTCGTTGAAGTGGTGTGCTCCGTTCATCGAAATGATCGGACGGACCTGCACCCCCGAACCGCGCAGGTCGACGATGAACTGGCTGAGCCCAGCATGGCGCTGATCTGGATCCGCCGGCGCAGTGCGGGCAAGCACGATGAACGCGTGGGCGCGGTGTGCGCCCGACGTCCAAACCTTCGTGCCCGATAGCGACCAACCGCCCTGCACACGCACGGCGCGGGTACGCACACTGGCCAGATCAGAACCGGAATCGGGCTCGCTCATACCGATGGCGAAGAAGCAGTCGCCGCGCACGATCCGCGGCAAGAATTGCGACTTCTGCAGTTCGGTGCCGTATTTCAGCAGCGAAGGCACGATCTGACGGTCGGCGATCCAGTGCGCGGCGACCGGTGCGCCGGCGGCCAGCAGCTCCTCGGTAACCGCGAACCGTTCCAGAAATGAGCGCCCATGTCCGCCGTACGCGACGGGCACCGTCATACCGATCCAGCCACGCGCCGCCAGGGCGGCAGTGAAAGTCTCGTCCCACCCCGTGAGCCAGGCGTCAACCGACGGGGTGAAGGCGCCCGCGGCGCGTTGGTCGGCGAGAAACTGGCGGACCTCCGCGCGTAGCGCCTGGGTCGATGGGTCGACGGCGGCCGGTGGCACCATCCGGGGCAGCGCCATCAGGTCGTCTTCCACTTGGCGATACGCCGTTCATGTTCGGGGTCGCGGTGTGCCAGCGGCTGCATGGCCGCGGCCATCCCCAGCGTGGTTTCCAGCGACGCCGTCTGCGATTCCCGCAGCAGCCGTTTGGCCATCCGCAGCGCGTGCGCAGGGTTGGCAGCGATGCGCTCGGCCAACGCGTGCGCGTGGGAGAGCAGGTCGTCGTGTGGCACCACCCGGCTGACCATGCCCCACTGCAGGGCGGTCGCAGCATCGATGCGGTCACCGGTGAAGGTCATCTCGGCGGCGCGCTCGTAGCCCACCGCCCGCGGCAGAAACCAGGTGCCCCCGTCGCCCGGGATCAGGCCGAGCTGTACGAAGCTCTCGGCGAAGGACGCCCGCTCAGAAGCCACTCGGATGTCGCACATCATCGCCAGATCGCAACCGGCGCCGATGGCCGGCCCATTGACCGCTGCGATCAGCGGAACCTCGAGTCGGGCCAGTGCCCGCGGAATCCGTTGGATGCCGTCGATGTAGGCGTACCGTTGGGCCCGAGCGTCCAAGCCGAACATGCCGTCTCGGTCGGCCATCTCTTTGACGTTGCCGCCGGCGGAGAAGATTTTGCCGCGCCCGGTGAGGATCACCGCCCGAATATCGGTGTCGGCGTTGGCATTATCGACTGCGGCATCGAACGCGGAGATGAACGCTTTGTCGGTGATCGCGTTGCCGAGGTGCGGCAGGTCGATCGTCCATACCTGCGTGGGTCCGCTGGTCGCGATATCGAGAGGCCCGCTCATGCCGGCAGCTGCAGGGACTTGGTCTGCAAGTACTCTTCGAATCCGGCGCGGCCGAGTTCACGTCCGATGCCGGATTTCTTGTAGCCGCCGAACGGTGCCACCGGGTTGTACTTGCCGCCGTTGATGTCGAGCTGGCCGGTCTGCACGCCGCGCGCGAAGGCGATGGCCCGGTCGGTGTCGGCCGCCCACACCGCGCCCGAGAGGCCGTATGGGGTGCCGTTGGCGATGCGCAGGGCGTCGGTCTCGTCGGTAAATGGGATGACCGCCAGGACGGGACCGAAGACCTCTTCTTGGCCGAGTTCGGAATCCGGGTCGACGTCGGCGAACACCGTGGGTGCGACGTAGTAGCCGACCGCGCGGATCGGCTCGGCGCCCCCGGTGAGCAGGCGCGCACCGTCGCGTTGGGCGCGTTCGATGAAACCCCGCACGGTTTCGAACTGGCCCGCCGAAGCCGAGGGTCCGATTCGGGTCGCCGGGTCGAGCGGATCGCCCACGGTGTATTTCGACACGGCGGCCTCGATCAGTTCCAGGGCCTCGCCGTAGCGGGGCTGGGGCACGAGCATTCGTGTCCACGCCATGCAGGTCTGGCCGCCGTTGAGGAAGGCGTTGCCGACTCCGACCTTGACCGCGGTCTCCAGGTCGGCGCCGTCGAGGATGACGTTGGCTGACTTGCCGCCAAGTTCAAGTGCGACCTTCTTCACCGAGCGCCCGGCCAACTCCCCGACGCGGGCTCCGACGCCCGTGGAACCGGTGAACGAGACGAAGTCGATTTCGGGATGGGCGGCGATGCGCTCGCCGATCAGCGCTCCGCGCCCCGAAACCAGGTTCACCACACCGGCGGGCAGACCGGCCTCCTCGAGGGCCTCGACGAACTCGAACACCGACAGCGGTGCTTCATTGCTGGGTTTGAGAACGACCGTGCAACCGGCCGCGATCGCCGGGACCACCTTGGCGACCACCTGATACAGCGGATAGTTCCACGGGGTGATTGCGCCGACCACGCCATAGGGTTCGCGCAGGATCAGCGAGTTCCCCACTCGTTCTTCGAATTCGAAACCATCAAGGACGGCAGCGAAGCCGCGGGCCACCGCCAGCGGGACCTGCGTCTGCACGGTCTGCGCGATGCGCACCGGCGCACCCATTTCCCGGGTGATCGTCTCGGCGATGTCCGGCAGACGCTTTTCCAGGGCGGCGATCACCGCCGCGACGCGCTGGCGGCGCTCGGCGACACTGATCAGCGGGTCAAAGGCGCGCCGTGCTGCGGAAACCGCCGCATCGACGTCGGCTTCGGTGCCTGCCGGAACCGTGCCGATGACCTGTTCTGTCGAGGGGTCGATCACCTCGATGAGGTCCCTGCCGGCCGGCGTGATCCACTCGCCGCCGATGAACAATGTCTTCCTGGCGTAGTCATGCATTGGTTGTGGTCTGCTTTCTGTCGTTAGGGCACGATGCTCGCGCGAACGTCGCGCTTGCTCTCGGCCGCGGCGAAGGCGTCGTTGATGTGGTCGAGTGGGTAACAGGCCGCGGCCAGTCGGTGCAACGGCAGCCTGGCCTGATGCTGTTCGAGAAACGTCAGCGCCCGCGACAACACGATGGGGTCGTACAACGAGACGCCGACCATCATCTTGTTGCCGAAGACAAAACGGGACGGGTCGAATTCGAGGGTCTTGCCAATGTTGATGTTTCCGATCTCCACGTAGCGGCCGAACTGGCCGAGCATCTTGAGGCCTTCGTCGATGGCCGAGGGGTGGCCGACCACCTCGACCACGACATCGGCGCCCTGGCCGTCAGTCAGTTGTCGCACGAGCTTGGTCCGGTCTTTGACCGTCGCAACGTCGTTGATGTCGACGACCGTGTCGGCGCCGAAGGCGGTCGCCAGCTCTAGGCGCTCGGCCACACCGTCGATGGCGATCACGTGGGCAGCCCCGCGCGCTTTTGCCACCGCCACTGCATACAGGCCCAGCGCCCCCGCACCCTGCACCACCACCGATTCGCCGAGCTGCAAGTCGACACGCTCCAGACCGTAGATGACCTGTGACAGAGCGCAATTCGCGCCCGCGGCGATGTCATCGGATACCGAATCGGGCACCGTGTAGACCACCGCCCCGGCGGGCAGCAGGAAGTAGTCGGCGTAGCCGCCCACGAAATAGGGTGGCTCGTCGGCGCGGCCGAGCATGGCCATCGTCAGCTTCAGACAGGCGTTGCGCCTGCCCGCCAGGCAGTTTCGGCACGTGTGACACGAGAAGAAGTAGGGAAAGACCACTCGCGTGCCCACCGTCAGCGGCGCGCCATCGGAATCGGTGGTGACCCCAGCGCCGAGCGCTTCGATCGCGCCGACCATTTCATGGCCCAACACGGTGGGTAGTTGACCTCCCAGGCCGCCGGTGGCGAACGTGCCGTGCCAGGCATGGAGGTCAGAGCCGCAGATGTTGGCGCGACTCACTTTGATCAGGATCTGACCAGGCCCCACCTCCGGAAGGCTCACCGTTTCGATGTCGAACGGCTTACGGGGTTCGTCGAATCGCGCGATTCGGCCTTTAAACACAGAGCGGTCCCTTCATTGGCTGGCGAATTCGAGGGTGAAAGCGTCCCGCAGGGCACGTTTGAGAAGTTTGCCGCTGGGGTTTTTCGGCAGTGAATCGACGAAGAAGACCCGTTTGGGCGTCTTGAAGCCCGCGAGGTGCTGGCGGCAGTGCACGAGGACGTCGTCTTCGGTGAGGCTGACGCCGTTTCGGGGTACTACTGCGGCGACCACGGCCTCCACCCAGACCGGATGCGCCAAACCGAATACGGCGGCCTCCTGGATCCCGTTGTGGCGGTAGAGGATTTCTTCGACTTCGCGGCTGGCGACGTTCTCGCCGCCGGTCTTTATCATGTCTTTTTTGCGGTCCACGACGTGCAACAGCCCGTGTTCGTCGTAGTAGCCCAGGTCGCCGGAATGAAACCAGCCGCCGCGGAAGGCCTCCGCCGTTTTAGCAGGGTCGTCCAGATAGCCGACCATCAGATGCGGGCTGCGGTGGGCGATTTCACCCACGATGCCGGGTGCTACGGGGGAGTCGTGGTCATCGAGGATGGTGGTTTCGACGTTGACCACTGGGCGTCCGGCCGCGCCGGCGTGGGTGTCCTGCTCGTCGGGTCCCAGCGCCGAGGCCAGCGGCGCCATCTCGGTTTGACCGTAGAAGTTCCACAGCCTCAGATTCGGCAGCCGTCGCCGTATTTCGTGCAGGACCTCGGCGGGCATCGGTGAGGCGCCGTAGTAGCCCTTGCGCAGGCTGGACAGGTCGACGTCGTCGAAGATCGGGCAACGCAGCAGTGAAATCCATACCGTCGGGGGCGCAAAGTAATTCGTCACGCCGTACCGCGCGATGGTGCGCAGGACCAATTCGGGTTCCGGCCGCGACAGGATAATGCTGGTCGCTCCCAGATAGAGGTCGGTGGCCAAGAAGTTGTCCAACTGCGCGCAGTGATAGAGCGGCAGTGAGTGGATTTCGACGTCGTCCGGCGACATCGCCCCGGCCACGATGGTGCTGACGTACTGCCACATCAGGCTGCGACTGGTGTGCATGACGGCCTTGGGCCGTGATTCGGTGCCACTGGTGTACATCAGCCGCACGAGTTGCTCATCGCCGATGGGCGGGTTCGGTGCGGCTGTGGTCGTCGTGAGCCACTGAGCAAAGTCGTGCCAGCCGGCAGGAGGGATGGCCCCGTCGGTCATCAGCGCAACCTTTGTCGTGACCGTCCCGCCCAGGCGCATCGCCTGTTCGGCTATCGCCGTCAGGGCGGATTCGACGATGAATCCCCGGACCCTGCTGTGCCCGAGGATATAGGCGATCTCCTCGGCCGTGAGCATGAAATTGATGGGCACCAGGACTACCCCCGCGCGCGCGGTTGCGAATGCCAAGACCGCGAACTGCCAGCAGTTGTGGGACAGCAGCGCCACGCGATCGCCGGGGGCAAAGCCGTTGTCGCGCAGCGCGGCTGCGGCTTTGTCCACCAGCTGGTCGAACTCGGCGAACGTCAGCGCCACATCACCGTCGATGATCGCGGTTTTCTCCGGCTGCCGGCGGGCTGACCGGCGGGGGATCTCGCCGAGCGACTGACTGCGCGCCCGGGCGACGGCGGCGTCAAGTTCCCGTGTCAGTCGGTCGTCGTGGTGCGCCGGTTGCATGCGACGAACACTAGGTCCCGATGTCGTTTCCGTGATCGTGGCCTCCCGCTGAGTAGACAACAGCGGTGCTCGGGGTGACCGCGGGCCTCAGACTCGATGGCATGACCGCCGCTACCGAATCGACGTCGCCCACCGGACCGGCCGCTCCTGACCCCGACGAGCTGCGCACCAACCTGCGTCAGGCTGACCCGGGTGTGCTGCTGGCGGTGCTGGCGCAGCTTACCGGCGACCTGTCGGTGATCGACACCTACGCGCCCAGGATCTCCTATGTTGCCGACCCGCCCGAGCGGGCCGGCGTCACAGACGCCGACACGGCCGATTCGCTGGTGGAGGCCCTCGTCGAGGCGCTGGGACGGCCACGGTGCGCCGATGCGCCAGCACCTGTGGACCGGGACTTCTTCGCTCGGCTGCTACCTGTAGCGCTGGGTTCGCAGGTCGACGACGAGCAGGTCGACCTGTTGCTCGAACAGGGCGGCTTCCAGCGGTCGCAGCCAACCTTGCCACGCACCGTGCCGATCCCCGAGACGACCACTATCGCCATCATCGGTGCTGGTCTGGCCGGGATCAGCATGGCGTTGGCCGCCGCCGCTGAGGGAGTGGCGTTTGAGATCTTTGACCGCTACGACGAGGTCGGCGGCACCTGGCTGACCACCACCTACCCGGGCATCGGTGTCGATACGCCGTCGGCCTATTACTCGCTGTCGTGGGAGGTGAACCCGGACTGGAGCAGCTACTACCCGCAGGGTGGCGAATATCAGAACTATTTGGTGACGCTGGCCGATAAGCACAAGCTGCGCGACCACATTCGGTTCGGCACCGAGATCGAGGCGTTGTGGTGGGACGACGAACGCAACCAATGGCAACTCCATGCGGTCGACGCCCAGGGCCGTCGCACGGTCAGCTATGCCAGCGTCGTGGTCGCCGCGGCGGGCTACCTCAACCGCCCGCGCTGGCCGGACGTCAAGGGGCGAGACACCTTCGCGGGCACCAGCATTCACTCGGCACTGTGGGATTCTTCACTCGATCTCACCGGCAAGAAGGTGGCCGTGATCGGGGCGGGCTGCACCGCCGTACAGATCGTTGATGCGTGCGTTGACCAGGTCGAGCACCTGACGGTGTTCCAGCGGCAACCACACTGGGTGGCGCCGCGTAAGCGGCTGACCGATGAGGTGCCCGCGTTCCGGCGTTACCTAGGACGGCACCTGCCCTACTACGCGAAGTGGCACCGGCTCAAGTCCTATTGGGGCACCGCGGACAACAACTACCCGATCATCCTGCAAGACCCGGACTGGAACAAAGACCACCTGTCGATCTCGCCGGCCAACGACGTCCTTTTGCAGATGTGCTTGCGCTACATCGAGGACACCTTTGGAAAAGACACCGAGCTGGCCAAGAAGGTCACCCCGGACTTCGCCCCCTACGGCAAGCGGATCATCCGCGACCCGGGCGGCTATTACGCGGCGCTGACCCGCGACCACGTCGACGTGGAGGCCAGCGAACCGGCCGAGGTCAACCCCAAAGGCATTGTCACCCAAGACGGCCGGCAGATCGACCTTGACGTCATCATCTACGCGACCGGCTACTACTTGGACTTCTTATCCACAGTGGACATACGTGGACGCGGCGGCAAGAAGCTGGCTGACGAATGGGGTGACAACCCCCGTGCGTACCGTGGTGGCACAGTGCCCGGCTTTCCCAACCTGTTCATCATGTCGGCGCCCAACTACAGCCCGGGACACGGTGCGGGAGCGAACTTCTCGATGGAGGTGCTCGCGCACTACATCATCGAGTGCTTGCAGTTGATGGCGCTGCGCGGCGCCAGCACGATCGAGGTCACCCAGCAGGCGTACGAGGATTACGTTGCCGCGATCGATGAGGCGATGCTCGGCACGGTATGGTGCCACACACCCAATGCCCACACCTACTACCGGTCCGGCTCGGGCCGGGTAGTGGTGGCCACCCCGTACCGACTGGTCGACGTCTGGCATCAGCACCGAGCGCCGATCGAGCAGGACTTTACGCTGCGGTGAACGAGTTGCTCACTGGCAAGACGGCTTTGGTAACGGGAAGCAGCCGCGGCATCGGTCGCGCGGTGGCCCAACGGCTGGCGGCCGAGGGCGCCACCGTCGCGGTGACGGCGCGCGCTCACGCGCCCTCACGCTCGCAGCGCGCCGGGTCCGATCGCACGCTACCCGGCACGATCGAGGAGACCATCGCCCTGATCGAAGATGCCGGCGGGTCGGCATTCGGGGTGGTCGCAGACCTCGAAGACGCCCAGGCGCGCGAGACCCTGGTCGACCAGGTGCTCGACCGCACGGGCCGCATCGACATCTTGGTCAACAACGCCGGCTTCGCTGACTACTCGGTCATCGAGGACATGCCGCTGCAGACCTTCGACCGCACCGTCGAGCACTATCTGCGCACGCCGTTCGTGTTGACCAAGGCCGCGGTTCCGCACATGCGCAAACTGCGCGGCGGGTGGATCGTGAACATCGGCTCGGTCACCGGTGTGGCACCGGTGCGGCCGTACCGCGATTACAACAAGACCTCCGGCGATGTGATTTACGCGGCGTGCAAGGCCGCACTGCACCGGTTCACCCAGGGGGTGGCCGCCGAGCTGCTCGACGCGAACATCGCGGTGAATTGCGTTGGCCCGTCGACCGCTGTGCGCACCCCCGGCGCATCCTCGCTTATCCCAGAGGGCTTTCCGACCGAGCCGGTGGAGTATCTGGCCGAAACCGTGCTGGCAATGTGTCATCTACCGGCGGCTGAACGCACCGGCCTGGTGGCGTTTAGCTTGCACTACTCGTGGTCACAACGGCTGCGGGTGCACAGCCTGGACGGAAAAACCGAACTGCCGCCACTCGAACCGCCGGCGAACGCTAATCCGAACATCCTGCCCGCCGGGATGTGAGATCGACTAGGTGGGCGACGCGGTCAAGACGGGGTGATCGCATCGACAGAAGCTGTGGCACACCCGGTCTCGGATGATGACGTCGGGGCATTCGGGATCAAACCAGCGGTCCACGACCGCCCAGTGGATCGGATGCATCAGGTAGGGCCCCATCAGCGCATCGATGTCGCTGAACTCTTGCTCGAACACGTGGGTCCATCGTGATGCCCCGACCGCATCGTCGACCCGGCTGAGCTGCCATGCCCTGATCGTCGGTATGAAGCGCGGCATCGAGGCCAGCTCGTCCTCGAAACGCGCGACGGTGTCGACATCGGTGTCGGGCTGCACGCGCAAAAGCAGGGCCCGGTAGACCGCGCCCGGGCGGCCACCATTGGGCGTTGGAGTACCCCTGTAGGTGACCCCGTTGACATGGGTGATCGCGGGATCGCCCAAAATCGCGGTGAAATCGTCTGCGGCGGTGAACCATTGACTCGGGGAATCGAACCTCAAGTGGACGAGGACGTCACCGCCGTTGCGCGCCCCGGGCAGCGTCGGTTCGACGAGCCGGTGACGGGCGCCGGTCGCCTCAGCGCTCGCGCGCACCAGCGCGAGTATCCGGTCGCGGTGCTCGTCTGCGACGTCGAGGAGGCGGGTGACGTTATACATCGCAGAGCGGATCGACGTCGTCGGCGGCCGCAGCGACCGAGCGGGACCGCTCGGCGATGAGTTCCTCGATCCGGTCCCACCACTGGCCCAGCGTCGGGTCGGGGCGGCCCTTCCAGGTCATCTCCCACCACGCCTGGGCGCTGGGCAGGGCCCAGGTGATGGTGACGGTGTTGGATTGGTCCGTGAACCAGATCGGGGGGCTGACCAGGACATCGCGCAGTGTCATTCCGCGGGAGCGGGCACCGGGCGCGTACTCGGCGAGGTAGGTCTCCACGAACTTCCGTGCGCGGCCCGGCCGCGTCACCACCCTGTCGATCACGAAAATCCGACCGTCGGCCATGGGCGTGACCGTACCGACAGTGTTGCAACCCGGACAGGTTCAGTCCCGGCCATCGGGAGGACCTCATTGCCCCCCATCCGGCTGGGCACCACGGTGGGAGGATGAGCGCTTCCTTCAGCCCCGTGCAGCTCGGTCCGGCCACCTTACGCAACCCGATCATCAAGGCCGCGACCTCCGAAGGCCGATCGCCCCACGGGCTGGTCACCGATGATCTCATCGCGTTTCACCGGGCGTTCGCCGACGGGGGAGTGGGCATGACGACGGTGGCCTACTGCTGTGTCGCGCCCGAGGGCGCCAGCGCCCCGGGTCAGATCGTCATGAGCTCACAAGCGCTGCCCGGCCTGCGCAGACTTACCGATGCCGTACACGGGGCGGGCGCGGCCATCTCGGCCCAGCTGGGCCACGCCGGGGTGGTAGCCCCCAGGGCGCTGACCGGGGTAACCGCCCTGTCGCCGAGCCGCTTCGTCAACCCGACGTCGCTGGCCTACTGCCGGGCGATCACCCGCGACGAGATAGCAACCGTCATCGACCAGTTCGGCGCGGCGACGCAGGTAGCCATCGATGCCGGATTCGACGCCGTTGAACTGCATTTCGGACACCTGTATCTGCCGAGCTCGTTTTTGAGCCCACTCATCAACCGCCGGACGGACGAGTACGGCGGCTCCATCGACAACCGTTCCCGCCTGTCACGGGAGATCGCCGAACGCGTCCGCGAGGTGGCCGCCGGACAGGTAGCGGTCATCGCCAAACTGAATATGGACGACGGACTGCCCGGCGGTATCTGGATCGATGAGGCGTTGCGCACCGCGCAGCTCCTCGACACCGACGGCACACTCGACGCGCTCGAACTGACCCAAGGGTCCTCGGTCTTCAAGCCGATGTACCTGTTCCGGGGCGACGTCCCGGTGCGCGAATTCGCCCGCGTCATGCCGGCCGCACTGCGGCCCGCCATCAGGCTGGCCGGCAAGCGCGTGATGGGCAGCTACCCGTACCGCGACCTCTACATGCTCGAAGCCGCTCGCCAATTCGTGCCGGTGATGCGCAACACCAAACTGATCCTGCTGGGCGGCATCACCCGCCGCGACCACGTCGAGACCGCACGAGAGGAGGGATTTGACTTCGTGGCGATGGGTCGGGCGCTGCTGCGGGAACCCGACCTGGTCAACAAGATGATCGCCGACCCGGCCAGTCGCAGCCGATGCAACCACAACAACAAGTGCATGGTCACCGTTTTCGGTCGCACCCACTGCGTGCTCGATCCCGACCAACGCTACGGGCCACCTACCAAGATCGAGGAGCAGCCCGCCCAGCCTGCAGCACGGTAATCACCCCAGCAGCGTGGCCAACTCGCGGCACGCCTGCCGCCGGGCTTGGTGAGCGATGTCGAGCATCGGCATCGTCATGAACCCATGGATGCCTCCCTCGAAGCCGCACCGCACGGTGACTACCCCTGCGGACTGCAGCGCGTCGGCGTAGGCGATGGCTTCGTCCCGAAGCGGATCATGCCCCGCGGTGACCATCACCGCGGGCGGCAGCCCGTGTAGGTCCGCTCGCAGCGGTGAGGCGTAGGGATGGTCGCGGTCGGCGGGTGTGGGCACATACTGGTCCCAATACCATTGCAGCGCGGCCGTCGGGTTGTAGAAACCGTTCCCGAACAGTCGATATGACTCAGTGTCGAAGCCGGCCGCGAGCATCGGGTAGAGCAGCAATTGCGCGGCAATCGCCGGGCCACCGCGATCGCGCGCCATCAACGCCACGACGGCGGCCAGGTTGCCGCCCGCGCTGTCACCGCCCACCACGACCGCGCGTGAATCTCCGCCGGCGATGTCGGCGGCCCATCGGGTGGCGGCGTACACGTCCTCGGCCGCGGCGGGCCACGGATTTTCTGGAGCCAGCCGGTATCCCACGGAGACCACCACGGCGGGAACGAGGTTGGCCAGACTGCGGCACAGGCCGTCGTGGCTGTCGAGGTCGCAAAACACGAATCCGCCGCCGTGCGCGTATACCAGGATCGGCAGGCCACCGTCGTCGGCATGGCCGCGTGGCCGGTAGATCCGTATCGGGATGTCAGCACCGGCGCCCGAAATGGTGTGATCTCGGACTGCGGCGACCGGCTCGGGCTGGGCGGGCGGTACCAGCCGCTCGCGGATGGCCGCCCTGGCCTGGGCGCCCGTCATGGTGTGCACCGGCGGGAAGCCCGCGTCCAGCCCCTCAATCAGCGCGGCGACCTGGGGGTCGAGGTTCACGCGTACTGCAAGGTGGGCTGCGGCGCCGGCATCGGGCGGTGGGGCAGCAGCGGTCGCGTTGTTTGCAGCGTGGGCGCCACCCGGTGGGCGCCGTCTTCGATGTTGCGCCAGATGTTCACCGCGGTCATGCGGACCGGGGTGGTCAGTCGCTGATCGAACATCATGCGATTCATCGGCGCGCATACCGACACCGCGGCAATCGCCTCACCGGGGTTGCCGATCGGGGCCGCCACGCAGCCAAAGCCCAGCAGCGACTCCTCGCGCTCGAAGGCGACGCCGTGGGCGCGCACCTTGGCTAACTCAGCGGCAAGTTGCGAGCCGGTGCAAATGGAAAACTTGGTCTTGCGGACCTGCAGATCAACGTCGGCCTGCTGGTCGCCATAGGCCAGGATCGCCTTGCCGACCGCGGTACAGTGCGCGGGTTGCCGACCCCCGACCCTGGTGGGGATCGCGTTGATCAGTCGGTCACCGATCTTGTCGAGGTAGACAACGTCCGGCCCGTCCAGCACCGCCAGATGAACGACAAGCCCGGTGGCGCGGTGCAATTCACCCAGCAAGGGCGCGGCCGCGCGCACCAGGCGGTCTTGGTGCACGGCCAGTGAGCCCAACTCCACCAGCCGCATGCCGAGCTCGTAGTCGCGGCCGTTGCGGCGTAGCCAGCGCAGCTGAACCAATCGCTCGAGCATCCGGTGCGCCGACGAACGCGGCAGGCCCGTGCGACGCACGATCTGGGCCAGCGTTAGTCGTCCCGGCCCTTCGAAGGCGTCCAGCACCAAGGAGACGCGGTCGATGACGGCGGTGGGAGTTGCTGGTTCCAGGGGCGCTGACATCGGTCCTCCAAAGCTCCATTGCATCTGGCTGCGATATCTCTATTAGAGATACCCCAGTTTGTACCATAGGCTTGTGCTCGCTGTCACATGGCATGCGAAAAGCGCCACCGGCCACAGCTGTGGCGGCCGGGGTGTAGCGATCAGTGCAGTCGGCTAGCCCTTGGCGGCGGATCGGCCGGCGCGGCGGCCGTAGAAGCTGCCGTCGCCGAGGGAGATGCCGCTGGCGTAGCCCCAGGCGGCGAGTCCGGCGGTGCAGCGGCCGGCGGCGAAGAGGCCGGGGATGGGTTGGCCGTTGACGTGGAGTACTTCGGCGTCCAGGGTGGTGGCCAGGCCGCCGAGGGTGAAGCCGCCGGTGTTCTCGCGCAGGTCGATGGCGCCGACCGGGGAACCGATGGGCTTGCACCACTTCGGCTTCTTGTGCAGCAGCGGGTCTTCGCCGCGGGCGGCGCCCGCGTTGTAGGCGGCGACGGTGGCCTGCAGGCAGCCGGGTGCCAGGCCGATGTCGCGTTCGAGGTCGGCGATGGTGTCGGCCACCCAGGTCGCCTCTCGCAGCATGAATTTGGGTGACCAGGACGCTTTGGCTTCTTGTTGGGCGTCGTCGTCGATGATCAGGTAGGCGGTGTTGTCCTGCTGGTAGAGGGTGAGTTGGCCGATGCGGCCGGGATAGGTGTCCTCGGGGACGTAGCGCTGGCCGCGGCCGTTGACCAGGATGCCGCGCACCAGTTGTTGGGGGTCGATGAAGATGGCGACCTCGGTGGCGTCCATGTGCGCCAGGTCGGCGCCCAGTGCTTGGGCCATGCGGATGGCCTGGCCGTCGTGCTGTTCGATGGAGGCGGCCGGGCGGCCCGCGATGCGCGGGGCGTAGCGGGCGATCATGGTGTCGTTGTAGGCGAAGCTGCCGGTCGCGAGCACCACGCCCTTGCGGGCCCGGACCGCAGTGTCGGTGCCGTACTGGCGCGCCCGGATCCCGACCACGCGGCCGTCGGCTTCGACGATGAGGCGTTGCACGCGCACGTCGTAGCGCGCGCGGGCGCCGGCGGCGGTGGCGGTCTCGACGAGCGGCTTCATCAGCATGTAGCCGGCGCTGGCCTCGCCCTGCTTCTTGTTCTGCATTTGTGGGACGTGCCCGCGGGGGGCGGGGGAGGCGATGGTGTTGAAGGGGTAGGCGTTTTCCCCGCCGCTGTACATCAGGCCCTGGTCGCCCATCGGTTCCCAGCCGGGTTCGGCGAAGAATTCGGCCTTGAACGGCACGCCGCAGCCGACCAGCCATTCGTAGTGGGCGACGCTGCCGGCGCAGTAGTCGGCGATGCGGTTCTCGTCGGCGCCGGGGCCCATCGCGACGTTGAGGAATGCCGCCATGTTGTCCACGGAATCGGTGAAGCCGCAGGCCTTTTGCAGGGGGGTGCCGCCGCCGAGGTAGATGAACCCGCCGGCCATCGCCGCCGCCCCGCCCCAGGACCCGGTGCGTTCCAACACCAGCACCTCGACACCGGCGCGGGCGGCCTCTACCGCCGCGGCGGCGCCGGCCACGCCGTAGCCGGCGATGACCACGTCGGCCTCGTCATCCCAGGAGGTGATCGAGGAGGCCGGGATCGGCGTGATATCGGTGTTCGGTGTCATAGCCGCATGGCCGCGGGCATGTCGCCGACCCACTGGTGGCCCCAGTAGCTGTCGGCGGTGATTTCCTCTGCGGTGTAATACGTTTCGTCGACGCGCATGCCGTCGGTGCCGAACTCGATGTCCCAGTCGCCGGGCGCGCGGACGTAGAACGACACCATCTTGTCGTTGGTGTGCCGGCCCAGGGTGGAGGACAGCTGGAAGCCTTCGGCGTTGACCCGGTCCAGCGCCTGCCCGACGGCGTCGAGGCTGTCGACCTCGACCATGATGTGCACCAGGCGGGGGTCGCGCTGGTGCGCGGCCGGCACGATCGCCAGGCTGTGGTGGCGTTCGTTGATGCCCAGGAAGCGAACCCGCACCGGCCCGAACTCTTTGGGCAGCGGCACCCGGAACGCCCCGCGGGACCGGAAACCCAGCATCTCGGTGTAGAAGTCGAACAGCCCGTTGGGATCGGTGGCGGGTATGACGACGTGGCCCAGGCCCTGGTCACCGGTCACGAACCGCGCGCCGAACGGGGTGACGACCGGGCTGTGGTCGAGCACCGCCCCATGGAACACCTCGAGCGTGGTGCCGGCCGGGTCCTCGAAGGTGATCACCTCTTCCACGCGGCGGGCCTCGGCCTCGTCGGTGGACAGCTGCTTGAACGCGGTTCCCGCGGCGTCCAGGGTGGCCTTGACCCGCTGCAGCGCCGGGCGGTCACGCACCTCCCAGCCGACCGTGAGCACCCGGTCGGTCTCGCCGGGCACCACGATCAGCCGGGCGGCGCGCTCGTCCATCCGCAGGTACAGCGCCGACGGGTCGGGGCCCTTCCCCTCGGCGAAACCCAGCACCCCGAAGGCGAATTGCCGCCAGCGGTCGATGTTGTTCGTCGAAATCGTGATGTAGCCCAGGCTCTTCAAGTCGGTCAACGTGATGCGCCTCCTCTGGCTGTCTCGGCCCTGTTAAATCATCGCCCGGAGTGGACCCTGCGGGTCGACGCCCAGCGAACTCAGCGCCGACGCGTGATAGATGGTGCCGGGGACATGGATCGCGTGCATCTGCCCCACATGGACGTCGCGCCAATACCGTTGCAGCGGCTTGTCCATCCGCGATGCGTTGCCGCCCGAGCGGGCGAAGATCTCGTCGACCGCCGCCACCGCGCGCCACACCGCGCGCACCTGGGTGCGCCGCCCCGCCGCGCGGTCGGCGAACGACACCTCCTTGCCCGCGGCCACCATGTCGTAGATGCGGTCGGCGTTGGCCAGCAGCTCCTGGCGGGCAGCGTTGATGTCGGCGGCCGCCTCGCCGACCGCGAACATCACGTACGGGTCGTCCTTGATCGCGGTGCCGGTGGCGCCGACCCGCTCACGCTGATAGTCCAGGTGCGCGGCCAGCGCCCCCTCGGCGATGCCGATGGTCGCCGCGGAGATCCCCAGCGGGAACATCGTCGACCACGGCATCAGATACAGCGGCTCGGTCATGCCGGCCTCACGCTGCGCGGTCCCGTCCATCACCTTCGTCGCATCCATCGTCCGGTAAGACGGGACGAACGCATCGGAGACGATCACGTCCTTCGACCCGGTCCCGCGCAGCCCCACCACGTTCCACGAGTCCTCGACAATCTCGTAGTCCTGGCGCGGCAGGATCATGTGCAGCATCTGCGGCGGCATCAACGGCTTTCCCTCGCCGTCACCCAACATCGCGCCCAGAATGATCCAGTCGCAGTGGTCGGTGCCCGAACTGAACTGCCAGCGGCCGTTGAACAGATAGCCACCGTCGACCGGCCTGGCCACCCCCTGCGGGGCGTACGGCGAGGCCATCCACGTGTCGACGTCGTCGGCCCATACCTCGGCGGCGACCCTCGGGTCCGCGTAGGCCAACTGGTAGGGGTGCACACCCACCACACCGACGATCCAGCCCGCCGCCGGATCCAGCGCCGCCGTCGCCATCACGGTCTCGGCGAACTCGCGCGGGTGGACCTCAAGGCCGCCGTGGCTCTTGGGCTGCAGCAGCCGGATCAACCCGGCCGACTTCATCAGCTTGACCGTGTCATCGGTGAGCCGGCCGATCCGCTCGGCCTCGACGGCCTGCTCGCGCAACTGGTCGGCCATCGCCACGACCCGGTCGATTACCCGCTCGCTCATATCGTTGTCCTTTACGTCTGGGGGCGTAGTAATGATCTATCGACGTCTGCACCGCATCGGACGCCGTTCCCGGTGAGCGGACGCCGACATCAGAACGTGAGGTGCCTTACGCGCCTAACCGAGGTTGCGAGCGGTCCGACACCACCGGACAGTCTTCTGGCATCGTCCGGTAGCCGGGAGGCGCGGCAACTAGAACCTGTCGATAGGCCTAGCCTCAGTGTCTATGGACCAGGCGCAGCGACCAGCCTCTGGATGCAGCCGCGGCCAGCAGGCACCGATGCCGGAAAAACAAATCCTGCCGTTGGCCGCCCAGATAGCCCAATTGCCCTGTGCCATCACACGGAATGTGTCCCGTGACTTGATCGATGGGAACGGGCACATGAACGTGTTGCACTATCTGGATTTCGGATCGGCGGCCGCAGATGCGGTGGTGCGTGAAATCGGGATCGACGACGCCTACCGGGCTGATCGACAGCTCGGCCTCTTCACCGTCGAGCACCACCTGCGCTACTACAGCGAGCTGATCGAAGATGACACGGCCGATCTCTACGCCCGCGTCCTCGACCGCTCACCCAAGGTGGTGCACATGATCTCATTCGCCGTGGATCGGCACCGGAAACGTTTATCGGCAACACTCGAGATGGTCCTTGTCCACGTCGATCTGACCCGCCGACTGCCCGTGGCGATGCCGGTCGACATCGCCGCTGCTTTCGACAAGCATGTCAGGTACTCGTCGACCCTGGAGTGGTCCGCGCCCGTCTGCGGCGCGATGGGCGTGCGACGCCAACCATGAAACGGCCAGCGGCCCGGTGATTACCGCGGTCAAACGGATTGCCGGCGTCCAAACCTCAGTAACCGCCACATATACCGCGGCAGTCGCGGAGTGGGGACGCGGGCCGGCCAGTGGTCGGCGCGGAAGTAGGCATCAGACCCGCCGTCGACGAAAAGCACACTGCCGCAGAGAAAGGCGGCGGCATCCGACAACATGAACACCATCCAGTCCGCGAGGTGCGTGGGGTCACCGAACCCACCGACCGGGACCGGGAACGCGCGGATGGCCTTGGCTTCACGCGGTGTGGCCAGCTGTCGCTCGAGCAGCGGGGTCATCACCGCGCCCGGAGCGATCGCATTGAGCCGGATACCGGCACCCGCCCACGCCGACGTGACCGCGGTGCGCCGCACCCAACGCGCCACCGCGATCTTCGATGCCCCGTAGGCCATAGAGGGGGCGGCCGATCGGAACACTCGTAGTGCACGCTGGGCCTTCTCGAGATCGCGGCCTAGTAACGCCCGCACGGCACGCCGGGGCACCAACGGCATTGTCGTCGTCGAATTGCTGCTCACTACAACAACCTTGGCGCTGCCAGCCGCCGCCAACGCCGGGTGCCATGCCTCTAGAAGCTCGACCACACCAAAGAAGTTCACCGCCAGGATCCGGCTGGCACTACCGGCACCCGGGGTGGGGCCTACACCAGCGGCCAGCACTGCACCGTCGAGCCGACCCTCGCTGGCAGCGGACACGGCAGCGGCGGCCGCTCTGCGTCCGTCGGGAGTGGACAGATCGGCGAGGACGTCGGCGTCTTTGATGTCGACGCCGATCACGCGGTGACCCGCGCCCCGCAGTTTGCGGACGACGGCTTGGCCCATGCCCGATGCCGATCCGGTGACGGCGTAGACACCCATCTGCGTTGCCCGTTAGGCCTTGGCCATGAGGCCCGCGTCAACGACGAGCTCGGTGCCGGTGATGTAGCGGGCATGCTCGGAGGCCAGGAACACCACGGCATTGGCCACGTCGCCGGGTTCCACCCACGGCACCGGGAGCAGGTGGCGAGCTGTGAGCACCTCGGCGGCGTCGGCCGCCGTCGGGCTAGCCAGGTCAGGACGAAGACGTTTAAACGTCGCCTCATTGAGCATTGTCGAGGTCCCGACGGCTCCCGGATGAACAGTATTGACACGAATGCCGCGGGGGCCGAGCTCGTTGGCGAGCGTGCGCGCCAGCCCAACCACGGCATGCTTGCTCGCGGTGTAAGGAGCGGTGTTGGCCGTACCGCGAAGAGCGTTGGTAGAGCCGATGATCACGATCGACCCGCCGTCCTTGCCAAGGTGCGCGACGGCGGCTTTGACGGTATGCCAGACGCCGGTCACGTTGACGTCGAGGGCTTGTTGCCAACTCTGGGCAGTGATCTCCCACGTCGGAGCGTGGGTGGTATGGATTCCGGCGTTGGCGACGATGATGTCAAGGCATCCCAGGTCGTCGACGGCGGCATCCACCGCGCCGGTCAGTCCGCCAAGGTCGCTGACATCGGCCAGACCGGTCACCGCGCGTCGGCCGCGCTGCGCCACCGCGGCGGCGGTCTGTTCGAGGTCTTCTGCTGCCGCCGGCACGTCCACCGCGATGACGTCGGCGCCTTCGTCGGCGAGTCGCTCGCAGACGGCGCGTCCGGTGCCGCGCCCAGCGCCGGTCACCAGCGCCACACGACCAGGCAGGCTCGACATCATGGCGCCTTGGTCAGCGAAAACCCCTTGTACCCAGCCTCGGCGACTTCGTTGCAGATGTCGAGGTAGGTCCCAAACCCGCCGAGAAACAGCATGAACACCCGCGGCTTGCCGGGCACGTTGGCGCCCATGTACCAGGAGTTGGCCTTGGTGAACAGGGTGGCCTCGGCTCGGCGCGCGCATTCGGCGACCCAGTTGTCCACCGCATCGGCAGTCGCCTCGATCGCCGTGTAGCCGTGATCGTCGAGATATCTGATCGAGTCGGCGATCCAATTCACATTCGCCTCGGCGTGCAGCACCATGTTGGCCAGCACCGCCGGCGCCCCGGGGCCGCACACGACGAACATGTTGGGAAAGCCGTCAATGCTCAGACCCAGATAGCTTCGCGGCCCATTGCTCCAGTCATCGCGCAGCCGTTTGCCGCCGCGGCCGACGATGTCGATTTTGGCCAATGCCCCCGTCATCGCGTCGAATCCGGTAGCCAACACGATCATGTCGAGGTCGTAATGGGCGTTGCTGGTGTTGATGCCGGTCGCATCGACAGATTCGATCGGCGTGTTTCGTACACTGACCAGCGTCACGTTGGGACGGTTGAACGTCTGAAAGTAATTGCTGTCGGTGCAGATTCGCTTGGTCCCGATCGGGTGATCCGTGGGGATCAGCAGTTCGGCCAGCGCAGGGTCATCAATGATGGCCCGCACCTTCTCCTCGTAGAACTTGCGGGCCTCCTCGTTGGCGTCCGGGTCGATCATCTGATCGGAGAAGGTCTTGGAGAACAGCACCCCGCCGAGATCCCAGCGCTCTTCGAACGCCGCTCTTCGCTCTTCGGGGCTGGCTTGCATCGTCAGTTTCGGATGGGCGATGTGTGGTGAGCCGCCGCCGCTGCGCCAAGATAAGCGCCTGCGTTCGGCGTAATTGGCCTTGACTCGGGCCCGGTCTTCGTCGGTGAGAGGCCGATTGCCCGCGGGGACACTGTAATTCGGGGTGCGCTGAAAGACGTAGAGTTGCGAGGCTTGTTCGGCGATGATCGGAATCGACTGAATGCCCGAAGATCCCGTCCCGATGACCGCGACCCGCTTACCCGTGAAGTCGACCGTCTCGTGTGGCCATGCCGCGGTGTGGTAGATCTCACCGGCGAAACTGTCCAGGCCGGCAAAAGGTGGGGTCATCGCCGCGGACAATGGGCCCGTCGCCATCACACAAAACCGCGCGCTCACCCGTTGCCCGGTATCCGTGGTCACCGTCCACCGCAGCCGCTGCTCGTCGAGAACGGCCGACGTGACACGGGTGTCGAAGGCAATGTCGCGACGCAGATCCAACCTGTCGGCCACCCAGTTGATGTAGCGCAGGATCTCCTCTTGGGTGGCGTACTTTTCCGACCAGTCCCACTCCTGTTGCAGGTCATCGGAGAACGAATAGCAGTAGTCGACGCTCTCGACGTCGCAGCGGGCGCCGGGATACCGGTTGAAATACCACGTGCCACCCACGTCGGGACCGGCCTCGAACACCTTGACCCTCAGCCCGTCGGCGCGCAGCTTGTACAGGGCGTAAAGCCCGGCAAAGCCGGCACCCACGACCACCACGTCGATGCCCTGGTCCAACCCGTCATTCGTGCTACTGGTCACGAACAGCGACGGTAGAGCCGCAGTGCCCGGAATCGCAGGAGATGTCCCGGTCACTGGACGCCGGGATAGCGACCTCCCGTCCATCGGAATCCGACCACGACATCGCGCACCGATCTGGCAAGGATCAGCCGCATGGCAGATGTCGAAGAACAAGGCGCCGCGATGTGCACCGACGTCGAGGTGGCCACCGTAGACGTCGAGTTGGACGGTGCTCTACATCGACTGCAATGGCGACGCGACCAGACCCTGGTCGACATGTTGCTTGACGCCGGGATCGATGTGCCGCACTCGTGCCGAGAAGGACATTGCGGCTCCTGCGTGGCGACCCTGATTTCTGGCGAGGTCGATATGGCCGGTGGAGATGTGCTGGGGCCCGAGGACCGCGCCGATGGCTTGATCCTCGGCTGTCAAGCCCGGCCGGTGACCGACAACATCCACATCGAGTTCTAGCCGCATGAACGGCGCTGCGGAACTCGAACCCGGGCGTGCCGACATGACGCGGGTTGCGACGTGAGCGGCAGGGTCACCGGGAAGGTGGCTCTGATCACGGGCGCGGCGCGGGGAATCGGGCGTGCGCAGGCGGTGCGGTTAGCCCAGGAGGGAGCCGATATCGTAGCCCTTGACGTGTGCGCCCCGGTCGACACGGTGGTGGTCCCGCACAGCACACTCGACGACCTCGAGCACACCGCCGCCCAAGTGCGCGACACTGGCGCCAAAATACATACCGAGATCGTCGACGTGCGCGACCTCGACGGCGTCCAGGCGGCCACCGATCGCGGTGTGCGACGGCTGGGAAGATTGGACGTGGTGTGTGCGACCGCTGGGATCACCTCACGTGCACTGGCGCTCGACCTCACCGAAACGGCCTGGCGCACCATGTTGGATATCAACCTCACCGGCGTGTGGCACACGTGTCGGGCCGCGGCGCCGCACCTGATTGCGCAAGGTGGAGGCGCGATCGTCCTGACCAATTCGATCGCAGGACTTCGCGGATTGGTGGGCGTCGCCCATTACACCGCGGCTAAGCACGGCGTGGTCGGCCTAATGCAAAGCCTGGCCAAAGAACTTGCACCGCACAACGTCCGAGTCAATTGCGTCCATCCGACCAATGTCGACACTCCGCTGATCCAAAACGACGCAGTGCGCGGCGCGTTTCGTCCCGACCTCGAACGGACGCCGACGCGTGCCGAGTTCGCCGAAGCGGCCCTTCGCATGAACATGCTCGCGGTGCCGTGGGTACAACCGGTGGATGTCGCCAACGCCGCTTTGTTTCTCGCTTCCGACGAGGCGCGCTATATCACCGCGGTCACACTCCCCGTCGACGCCGGTGCGACTCAACGATAGGGAGGGTGCGACATGAAAGACTGTCCGCTGGCTTTCTTTTCCCTTGTCGCGTTGGACAATCCGGAGCTGCTAAATCTGCCGGGAGTGGCCGGGGCGTGGACCTTCTCGCTGGACCGTCATCAGGATGACGGTCTCGGTCTGCGGCGAGTTGGCGCCACTGCTGCCCGGGGAGCATTGCGTGTTCGCGTGCTCTACCTTGACGGTGAATCGATCGCTACCGCGAGGCGCGTGCGTGACTGCGTCGCGGCAGCCGAAACCCGGCTGCCGGCCTCAACATTGGGGCAGACCGTGATCAGTACGCCGCTGTGTACGATCATCCCTTGGCAGGACTGGTGACGTGGCGTTCCCGTCGCCGCTTCGTGAATGCTGCCGTGAGAGGAACGCCAGCACGGTGCTTTCGAAGGCTTGCTTCGCTTCGATCATCGCCCAGTGCCCGGACTTGGGAAATACGTGAAGTTCGGCGTCTTGGATGGTGCGCATCGGGATCAGCGCCATGTCGGGTGGGCTCACACGGTCGTCGCGACCCCATGTAAGCAGCGTGGGGACGGTCAACTTGTGCAGGACTGCCCACGGCATCGGCTTTTCGGAGGCGGCCATCGCGGCGTTCATCGCGGCAAACGCCGCTTTGCCGTACATGCGGCGCGCCGCGGCCAGGGTGTCCGGATCGGTCGCCAATTGCCAGCGTTCCTCGACCAGTTCGTCAGTTATCAGGGACTGGTCGTACACCATCGATTTGAGCCAGTCGACCAGCCGCTGCCGAGTCGGGTCTTCGACGAACTCCTGCAACAGCCGGATGCCCTCACTCGGGCTGGGGCTGAAGATGTTGATGCCAATTCCGCCGATCGTGACCAGCCGGTCGACACGATCGGGGTTGTGGATAGCGAAGTTAATGCCCACACCCCCGCCCATCGAGTTGCCGACGATGTGCGCCTTTTCGACGCCAAGCGCATCCAGGAACGGCGATACGGTGCCGAATGCCATGAGCATTGGGTGGCCGCCGAAGTCATCGCTGACGCCGAAACCGGGAAATTCCAGGATGATGCACCGGAAGTGCTCGGCGAAGGTGGGCAGTATGCCGCGGAAGTTGCGCCATCCGGTGACTCCGGGACCCGAGCCATGCAGGAAGAGCAGCGGCGCCACCGACGTGGCTTTCGGACCTGTGTCGTAATAGCGCAAAACCCCTTCCGGTAGGCGGATTTCGCGTACGTCCTGCTCGCCTAGGAAGACCCGTTCGGAAGTGTCTGTCACGGTGTCAGCGTGCCACGGCGTTGCGGGTGGCACGCCGCGTTGTTCCGCTGACCGGGTGGTGTTATGACTGGCGCTCGGATAGTACCGTCACGGCGGACCGCGGGTCATACGACGCGGTCGGCGACACCTGTTGCTGCACAGCCAACTTGCTGTCCACCAGGTGTGTTACACCGTGTGCTGCTCGCGTTTGATTTCGAGTGCGATGTCGATGAGTTGGTCTTCTTGGCCGCCGATGAGTTTGCGTTGGCCGGCGCGGTGTAGGAGTTGGTGGGCGGGCACGCCGTAGCGTTCGGATTGGCGGATGGCGTGTTTGAGGAAGCTGGAGTAGACCCCGGAGTAGCCCATGATCAGGGCGTTGCGGTCCAGCAGGCACTCGGCGGGCATGGCCGGGGCGACGACTTCTTCGGCGGCGTCGGCGATGTCGAAGAAGTCGATGCCGGTTTTGACGCCGATCTTGTCGAACACCCCGATGAGCGCCTCTACGGGGGCGTTGCCCGCTCCGGCGCCGAACCGGCGGCACGAGCCGTCGATCTGCTTGGCGCCCGCGCGGACGGCCTCGACGCTGTTGGCGACCCCGAGGCCGAGGTTCTCGTGCCCATGAAAACCGACCTGGGCGTCCTCGCCGAGCTCGGCGACCAGCGCGGCCACCCGGTCGCGCACCCCTTCGAGCACCAGCGCCCCGGCCGAGTCGACCACGTAGACGCATTGACAGCCCGCATCGGCCATGATGCGGGCCTGGGCGGCCAGCTTCTCCGGCGCGATCGTGTGGGACATCATCAGAAACCCGACGGTTTCTAGGCCCAGTTCGCGGGCCAGGCCGAAGTGCTGAATCGACACGTCGGCCTCGGTGCAATGGGTGGCGATCCGGCAGATCGACCCGCCGTTGTTCTGGGCCTCCTTGATGTCCTCCTTGGTGCCCACCCCGGGCAGCAT
>NZ_LZJG01000560.1:0-3056 GCF_001667785.1 Mycobacterium sp. E3247
TCGACGGTGGCCGCCAGCTGGTCGCGGGCGACGTCGATGTCCCGCTTGATGGCCTCGGGGTCCCGGTCCGCCACGTGTCTGTCCTCCCAATCGGCCTGATGCACCTGACGCACTACCCTAGATCAGCTGGCGGTAACCCCCACGCTCCGGTGAACAGAAAGGGGCCCAGAAGATGGCCGAGACCACGCGGCTTGCGCCGGGCGACAAAGCGCCCTCCTTCAGCCTGCCCGACGCCGACGGCAACCAGGTGTCGCTGGCCGACTACAGGGGGCGCCGCGTCATCGTGTACTTCTACCCGGCGGCCTCCACGCCGGGCTGCACCAAGCAGGCCTGCGACTTCCGCGACAACCTGCACGAACTCAGCGACGCCGGCCTCGACGTGATCGGCATCTCCCCCGACAAGCCGGAGAAGCTGGCCAAGTTTCGTGACGCCGAGAAGCTGACGTTCCCGCTGCTGTCGGATCCCGAGCGCAAGGTGCTGACGGCCTGGGGCGCCTACGGCGAGAAGCAGATGTACGGCAAGACCGTGCAGGGCGTGATCCGCTCGACCTTCGTGGTCGACGAAAAGGGCAAGATCGCCCTCGCGCAGTACAACGTCAAGGCCACCGGGCACGTCGCCAAACTGCGCCGCGACCTCGAGGTGTGAAGCCCGGAGCGGTAACCGCTCCGGTTAGGCAGCGCACTGCGCCAGGCCGGCTTCGCCCGTGCCCGTCGTGGATTTGGTGTCCTTCACGGTCCCGTTGACCGTGATGGTGCAGGTGGTCTTTTGACCGGTCGGGTTCGCGGCAACGGTCAGCACTGCCGTGGGACTGGCGTCCTTGCTGGTGAATGAGATGGACCACGGCACGGGCTGATTGGTCAGCGTCTGCAGGACACCTGTCGCTTCGATGTACGACACCGCCGCCAACGGCGCGTCCGAGGTGACGGTGTACACGACCACGTCGCCCGGCGCGGCGACCGCATCTGGCGCCGTTATCAGTGACGCTGAAACCAATACTGCGGAGGCCGCAGCGAACGGTGTCTTCATCGGTGCTCCTTTCTTGCCCCCGCTGACCCGTACTTTGCGCTGCTTGCGGCATCTCGGCAACTTCACCGCGGCAGCGTTGCAGCAACGGCGCTGGGCAGAAACTGGGATCGGTAGCCGCAAGCCGACGCCAAGAATTTCGCAAGTGGTTCGCCGCAACGTACGGCGCGATCGGCAACGAGAGGATTTTCCGATGAATACACCCCGGCGTCGGATCGTCGGGGCGGCGATGCTTTCCGGCGGCGTAGCGGTGGCCGGTCTGGGCTTGGCCGTACCCGCCCAAGCTGGCCCGTCCTACTGGCACTACTGCCCCGGCCAGAAATGGGGATACACGGTTCCGATACCGCCAGGATTCGACCTGAGCGTGTGCCACTGGTTCGCCGTCACAGTTCAGAACGGCCCGTCGGGCCCGGTGTATCACTTCGCGGAGGCTGACCCGGCGCAAGTGCCCCCGCCGGCGCCCGGCTTCCCGTGGCCGTAACGGTCAGGCCACCGACCATTGCACTCTGCACAGGCCGAAGCGGATCATGTAGCCGTGGACGCGGACGACCCCGAGCAATACATTCGCGACCTTGAGCGCGGCGCCGGCCGAACACCAGGGGCAGCGCCGCGGCCGCCCGGCACACCCAGCGGTCAAGACTTCGGCGGTCCGCAGAAGTTCGGCGATATCGCGAAGCTCGCGATTACGCGGCGATGGAAGCTGATCTTGGGCCTGTGCGCGGTAGCGTCGGCGTTGGCGATCGCGTTCTTCTTGAGTCACGCCGGCACCACCGTGCAGGGAAACCTCGTAATGATCAACAGCGGCGCGAAAGACAAGATCGACTGCAACGGCGGAGACCTGAAGCTGGACGGCGACAACAACACCTACACCGTCACCGGCAACTGCGACAGGCTGGAGATCTTCGGCAGCGGGAATCACGTCGCCGCCGACAGCGCCGACACCATCGACGTTTTCGGCGACGACAACGCGGTGACATACCACTCGGGCGCACCGAGGATCGAGAAGACGGGAAACAACAACCTCGTGTCTCAGCGGCGGTAAAGCGGCTGCTACTTAAGGGGCCACCGTCAGCCCAGGTTGGCCAGCAGCAGCGCCTCGGCGACAGCGGCGCGTTCCAGCACCCCCAGATGCAGGCTTTCGTTGATGCTGTGCGCCTGGGTGGCGGGGTCCTCGACGCCGGTGACCAGAATCTTGGCCTGCGGGAAGGCTGCGGCGAATTCGGCAATGAACGGGATGGAGCCACCCATGCCCATGTCGATCGGGTCGGTGCCCCACGCCTGCCGGAAGGCCGCCCGGGCGGCGTCGTACACCGGGCCGCTGGCATCGATGGCGTAAGGCTCGCCGATGTCGCCGCGGGTGACGGTCACCCGCGCACCCCACGGTGCGTGCTTTTCCAGATGTGACGTCAGCGCATCCAGGTGTGCCCCGGCGTCACCCCCGGGCGCGACCCGCATGCTGATCTTTGCCCGCGCTCGCGGGATCAACGTGTTCGACGCCTTGTCGATGGGCGTGGTGTCGATGCCGATCACGGTGATCGCGGGCTTGGCCCACAGCCGCTGCGGCGCCGAACCCGAACCGATCTCGGACACCCCGTCCAGCAGACCGGAGTCCGCCCGCACCCGCTCGGGCGGGTAATCCACGGCGGCTGCGGCGCTTTCGTGCAGACCGGCGACGGCGACGTTGCCGTCATCGTCGTGCAGGCTGGCCAGCAGCCGCACCAGCACGCTCAGCGCGTCGGGCACTACCCCGCCCCAGATGCCGGAGTGCAGGCCGTGGTCGAGCGTGGCGACCTCGACCACGCAGTCGACCAGGCCCCGCAACGAAACGGTCAGCGCCGGAACGTCGGTGCTCCAGTTGTCCGAGTCGGCGATGACGATCACATCGGCCGCGAGCGCGCCGCGGTGGGCGGCCAGCAGGCGGCCCAGCGACGGCGAGCCGGATTCCTCCTCGCCCTCGACGAAGACGGTCACGCCGACCGGCGGCTGCCCGCCGTGCGCCCGGAACGCCGCCAAATGCGTTGCGATGCCGGCC
>NZ_LZJG01000561.1:0-25963 GCF_001667785.1 Mycobacterium sp. E3247
GCGCCGACCGGGTGGTGGTGCGCGACGGCGAGGCCATCGGCGCGCTGCTGACCCGGATGGGCGCGCAGGACACCCGGCTCATCTGGGAGGAGCGCCGGATGCGTCGCGAGGTGCGGGCGACGGCCAACCGGCTCGCCAACTTCGACGACGCCAACCTGCGCCGCTCGGCCAGGGCCGCCGTCGCGGCGGCCGCCCGGGTGTCCTGCGCGCCCATCCGGGTCAGCAGCGCGCCGATGGCCTCGCCGTCGCGCACCACCACCCGGTCGGCGCCACGCACCTCGCGGGCCTTCGCGCTGACCCCGAGCCGGCGCGCCGCGCCCACCAACGCCAGCGCGGCCTCGGGGCCGGGGCAGCTGACCTCCAGCGCCGACGACCGCCCCGGCTCGGTCAGCGACCCGTGCGCCAGGAAGGCTCCGCGCCACGCGGCTTCGGCGTCGGCGATGCTGCCACCCACCACCTGGGCCGGCAAGCCCCGCACCGGGCGGCCGCGGTTGTCGAGCAGGCCGGTCTGGCGTGCCAGCGCCTCGCCGTCGTTGGCCACCCGCAGCACGTAGCGGGTGGTCTTGCGAATCCCGCTGGCGGACAACACATGCACCACCGCGTTGTACCCATAGAGCTCGAAGATGTCCTTGCGCAGCCGCCGGGCGACGTTTCCGAGGTCCACCTCGGCCTCCACCACCACCCGGCCGCCGACGATGTGCAGCCCGCCGGCGAACCTCAGCAGGGACGTCACTTCCGCGCGACGCGCGCTCACCGACTTCACGACCAGGCGGCTGAGCTCGTCCTTGACTTCGGTCGTCATCGCCACGCGTCGTCACCCCTTGGTCCGCTGCCGGCCGGTCCATTGCCCCCGGGCTGTGGGCTTGCACCGTCGACCCGAATATCCGCGGTGGCCGTGATCGGGGGCGCTGCCGGACCCTTGCGGGCCGCCCGGACCCCGTCCAGGGCCGCCGCGAGCTTGCCTGGGTCATGTAAAGGTGTACCAGGTCGAGCCACGTCGACGAAGTGGACCTCGGCCGAAAGCAGCGTCGCCGTGCGGCGCAGGTGCTCCCGCTCCCGCTCCCCGGGAACCCGCTCGGCATCGATGATGATGTCGTGCACGGTGAAACCCGGTGCATGCTGGGCCAACACGTGCAGATGCCGCTCCACGGAGAAGCCGGCCGTCTCCCCCGGCTCGGCCACGAGATTGAGCACCAGGGCACGACGGGCGGTGGTGGCCCGCAGCGCCGCCGCCAGCCCGGGTACCAGCACGTGCGGGATCACGCTGGTGAACCACGAGCCGGGACCCAGCACCACCAGGTCGGCGGCCATGATGGCGTCGACGGCCTGCCGGGTCGCCGGAGGGTCGGACGGCAGCAGCCGGACCCGCCGCACCTTGCCCGGCGTGGTGGCGACCGCCACCTGGCCGCGGATCAACCGAAACATCCGCGGATCGGTCTCCAGGCCGGACACGTCCGCCTCGATCTGCAGCGCGATCGGGCACATCGGCAGCACGCGGCCCTTGACGCCGAGAATCCTGCCGAGCTCGTCGAGCGCGGCAACCGGATCGGCCAGCACCTCGGACAGCCCGGCGAGCATCAGGTTGCCGATCGGATGTCCGGCCAGCGCGCCGTTGCCACCGAACCGGTGCTGCAGGATGGTCGCCCACAATCGCCCGTGCGGGCTGTCGGACGCCAAGGCCGCCAACGCCATTCGCAGATCACCCGGCGGCACCACGTTCAGTTCGCTGCGCAGCCGGCCGGACGAACCCCCGTCGTCGGCGACGGTCACCACGGCGGTGACATGGGGGGTCAACCGGCGCGCCGCCGACAGCGTCGCGTACAGGCCGTGCCCCCCGCCCAGCGCGACGATGCCCTGATTCATCGGGGCGCTCATTCGCGACCCAGATCCCGGTGCAGCGCCCGCACCGACAGTTGCGGGTTGCCCTTGAGCAGTCCCATCAGCGCCTCGGCGATCGCGACGCTGCGATGCTTACCGCCGGTGCAGCCGATGGCGACCGTCATGTAGCGCTTACCCTCCCGGCGGTAGCCGTCGACGACCAAAGACAGCAACCGATGGTAGGCGTCGAGGAAGTCCGCGGCGCCGGGCTGGCTCAGCACGTATTCGCTGACGGCCGGATCCTGTCCGGTGAGCGGGCGCAGCTCGTCGACCCAGTGCGGGTTGGGCAGGAACCGCACGTCCATCACCATGTCTGCGTCCATCGGCAGGCCGTACTTGAAGCCGAACGACTCGACGGTGACGCTGATCGACGTGCTGACGTCGCCACCGAACGCGCGCTCGATGCTCTCCCGCAAGCCCCGCACGGACAGCGTCGACGTGTCGATGATCAGGTCGGCGGTGGCGCGCACCGGCGCCAGCATCCGGCGTTCGGCGGCGATGCCCTCGGCCAGGGTTTGGTCGCCCTGCAGTGGATGGCTGCGGCGGTTCTGTTCGTAGCGGCGCACCAGCATGTCGTCGGATGCCTCCATGAACACCACCCGGGGCCTGATGTTGCGGGTGGCCAACTCGGTGCGCACCTCATCGAGGTCGCCGGTGAAGCCGCGTGACCGCACGTCCATCACCACCGCCAGCCGGGTGATGCGCGACCCGGCGTCCATGCCGAAATCCACCATCCGGGTGATCAGCTGGGGCGGCAGGTTGTCGGCCACGTACCAGCCGAGGTCTTCGAGCACCTTGGCCGCGGTACCCCGCCCGGCGCCCGACAATCCGGTCACCAGGACGACGTCGATCCCGGCCCCACCGTCTGAACGGGCGTCCGTCGGGCGGCCCTCCGCCAGCTCACCCGTCATTCGCCTTCTCCGGGCCGCTCGGGCCGCAGCATTTCAGGTCGCAACGCCTCCAGGACGGCGGTGGCGGTGGCCACACCGATGCCGGGAACGGCCGTGATCTGGTCGACGGTGGCCTCCTTGAGGCGGGCTATCGATCCGAAGTGGGTTACCAGCGCCTTGCGGCGATGCTCCCCCAATCCTGGCACCGAATCGAGCGCCGAGGCGGTCATTCGCTTGGATCGCTTGCTGCGATGGTAGGTGATGGCGAACCGGTGCGCCTCGTCACGAATCCGTTGCAGCAGATAGAGCCCCTCACTGTTGCGGGGCATGATGACCGGATCCGGCTCCGACGGCACCCATATCTCTTCCAGCCGCTTGGCCAGGCCGATCACCGCGACGTCGGTGATGCCCAGGTCCTCGAGCACGGCGCTGGCCGCGTTGACCTGCGGCGCGCCACCGTCGACGACGTAGAGGTTGGGCGGATAGGCGAACCGGCGCGATTTCCCTTCGGCCGAAAGCATATTCGGGTCGTTCTGTTCGCTCAGGTGCCGCGCGAACCGGCGCCGGGTCACCTCGACGATCGAGGCGACGTCGTCGGAGCGGCCCTGCCCGGCGGCTTCGCGGATGCCGAAGTGGCGGTAGTCCGACTTGCGCGGCAGGCCGTCCTCGAACACGACCAGCGAGCCCACCACGTCGGTGCCCTGCACGTGGCTGATGTCCACGCATTCGATGCGCAGCGGCGCATCGGCCAGCCCGAGGGCGTCCTGAATGTTCTGCAGCGCAGCCGATCTGGCGTTGAAGTCGCCGGCTCGCTTCAGCTTGTGCTGCTGCAGCGCCTCTTTGGCGTTGCGTTGCACGGTTTCGGCCAAGGCTCGCTTGTCCCCGCGGCGCGGCACCCGCAGCGCGACCCGCGAACCGCGCAGGCCGGACAGCCAGCTGGCCAGTTCCTCGGAGTTGGACGGCAGGCACGGCACCAGCACCTCGCGCGGCACCGGGTTGGCGGCCTCGTCGGCGGCTTGCTCGGTTGGGAAGCCCAGCTCGGCCTGCTCGCCGTAGAACTGCGTCAGGAACTGCTCGACCAACTGTTCTTCGCCGGAATCGCCTGCTTCCGCCGACTTTTCGACGATCCAGCCGCGCTGACCGCGGACGCGGCCGCCGCGAACATGGAACACCTGCACCGCCGCCTCCAGCTCGTCGTCGGCGAAGGCGACCACGTCGGCGTCGGTGCCGTCGCCGAGCACCACGGCCTGTTTCTCCATGGCGCGCTTGAGCGCACCCAGGTCGTCGCGAAGGCGCGCGGCCCGCTCGAAGTCGAGTTCGTCGGACGCGGCGTGCATCCGCTGTTCCAGCTCGCGGGCGTAACGGTCGGTCTTGCCGGACAAAAAGTCGCAGAAGTCGTCGACGATCTGGCGGTGCTGCTCGGCACTGACCCGGCCCACGCAGGGCGCCGAGCACTTGTCGATGTAGCCGAGCAGGCAGGGACGGTCGATCTGCTTGTGCCGCTTGAACACACCGGCCGAACAGGTGCGGGCCGGAAAGACCCGGGTGAGCAGGTCCAGCGTTTCCCGGATCGCCCACGCGTGGGAGTAGGGCCCGAAATAGCGGACGCCTTTGCGGCGCGGACCGCGATAGACCATCAGCCGGGGAAACTCTTCGTTGAGCGTCACGGCCAGCACCGGGTAGGTCTTGTCGTCGCGGTAACGAACGTTGAATCGCGGGTCGAACTCCTTGATCCAGTTGTATTCGAGTTGCAGCGCCTCGACTTCGGTGTTGACCACCGTCCACTCCACCTTGGCGGCGGTGGTCACCATCTGCCGGGTACGCGGGTGCAGGCCGGCGACGTCGGCGAAGTAGGACGTCAGCCGGCTGCGCAGGCTCTTGGCCTTGCCGACGTAGATGACCCGACCGTGCGTATCCCGGAACCGGTACACGCCCGGCTCGACCGGGATGGACCCGGGCGCGGGGCGATACGTGGCGGGATCTGGCACCCATCCAGGCTAGTAGCCGCGACGAGGGCCGCGGGTTGTCGGGATCGGGTGGTTGGATCGCGCCGAGCGCCGCCGGGCCACCCGCGATCGGCACGCATTTTCAAACGTGCGTTCGATGGTAGGGCGGGCCTCGGTAGTCAGCCATCGGCGAAATTAACGGCGGCGACCTGGGGTTACGGCAATTCACCGTTGGTGAGGACAGTTTGGAGGGCTCCCGTTCCGGTTACCAAGGGTGTAGCTGGACGTTACAGTGGGTGGTAATCAATGGAGGGAGTCCACAGATGTTCAAGCGCTCGTTGACCAGACTCGCGATGGGGGTCGGCGGTCTGGCATTGGCGTCGACCGCCGCGGCCGGGGTCGCATCCGCTGCCCCCGATTACGGCCCGATGATCAACACGACGTGCAGTTATGACCAGGCGATGCGGGCGGTGCACGCGGAAAACCCGATGGCCGCTCAGTACCTCGACCAGTCGCCGCCGAACCAGCAGTTCCTGCAGCAGTACCTGGCGTCGTCGCCGGATCAGCGCGTGAACCTGCTCCACGCCATCGAGCACAACCAGGGCGCGCAGCAGGCTTTGCCGATCTTCCAGCAGATGATGACCGACTGCAAGAACTTCTGACCCGTCCACCTGAAGGGCTATCCGTGCCTGCGCGGATAGCCCTTCAGTAGCCTATTCAGTGGGTGTGCAGGTCGGGCCGGTACCGCGCCAGCAATGACCGCACGGTATCCATCGCGCTGACCGCGCGCTCCTTGTCGACGGCCTGGATCGCCATCACGGGGATGTACTCGTCGTCGGGCAGGTCGATGCGCGCCCAGCGGTTACCCGCCGGAAACGAGACACCGGCGACATCCGGCCATTCGATGAGCTTGTCGCCCAACAGGTTACGCACCGATATCCCGGCCGCCCCGACCCGGAGCCGCGGCCGGGCGAACAGCAGGATCACGCCGGCGAGAACCACCCCGAGCAACACCATCGCCACCTGGTCGCTGGTGTGGAACACCACGCCGGTGGAGCCGACCTTGAGCAGGAAGCCGATCGCGATGTGCACCGCCACGATGACGACGGCCGCAGCGTAAACGAATATCGGCGTGCGATGGGGCCGCAACTCGACGTCCCAGTCCTGTCGGTCGGTCACGACCGGGAGCGCAGGTCGCGCAGCGTCAGCGCGGTTTGCAGCGCCGCGCCGGTCGCCTGGGCGCCCTTGTCCTCGGCCGATTCGGGAAGGCCGGCGCGGTCCAGCGCCTGCTGCTCGGTGTCGGTGGTCAGCACCCCATTGGCCACCGGCGTCGACGAATCCAGCGAGACCCGGGTCAGTCCCTGCGTCACCGCATCGCAGACGTAATCGAAATGCGGTGTCTGCCCACGGATCACCACTCCGAGGGCGACCACGGCGTCGTGGTTGCGGGTCAGTTCCTGGGCCACCACGGGAATCTCGATCGCGCCGATCACCCGAACCACCGTGGGGTTGTCGATACCGGACTCGGACGCCACCTTGCGCGCACCGGCCAGTAGGGCATCGCAGATCTCGGTGTGCCAGGTACTCGCGACGAGGGCCAGCCGCAGGCCGGATGCGTCCAGGGGTGGAAACTCCGGCACACCCGCGGCGGGACTCACAAAGCACCGCCGAATTCGCCCGGCAGATGGACGGATTCGTGGAAGTCGTCCAACCCCGCCAGGTCGTGGCCCATCTTGTCGCGCTTGGTCATCAGGTAACGGATGTTCTCCGCGTTGGCGCGCACCGGCAGCGGCACCCGCTCGATGATGTGCAGGCCGTAGCCGTCCAGCCCCACCCGCTTGGCCGGGTTGTTGGTCAACAGCCGCATCGAGCGAACCCCGAGGTCGACCAGTATCTGCGCACCGATTCCGTAATCCCGCGCGTCCGCGGGCAATCCGAGCTTGAGGTTGGCGTCGACGGTGTCCTCGCCGGCGTCCTGCAGCTGGTAGGCCTGCAATTTGTGCATCAGGCCGATGCCGCGGCCCTCGTGGCCGCGCATATACAGCACGATGCCGCGCCCCTCCCGCGCCACCATCGCCATCGCCGCGTCCAGTTGGGGGCCGCAATCGCAACGGCGAGAACCGAACACGTCACCGGTCAGGCACTCGGAGTGCACGCGGACCAACACGTCGTCGCCGTCGGCGTTCGGCCCGGCGATCTCGCCGCGAACCAGCGCAACGTGTTCGACATCCTCATAGATGCTGGCGTAGCCGATCGCGCGAAACTCGCCGTGCCGGGTGGGTATGCGGGCCTCGGCGATCCGCTCGATGTGCTTCTCGTGCTTGCGTCGCCACTCGATCAGGTCGGCGATGGTGATCAGCGCGAGGTCGTGCTCGTCGGCGAAGACCCGCAGCTCGTCGGTCTGCGCCATCGCGCCTTCGTCCTTTTGGCTGACGATCTCGCAGATCGCGCCCGCCGGCTGCAGCCCCGCCATCCGCGCCAGGTCGACCGCGGCCTCGGTGTGGCCGGGGCGGCGCAGCACGCCACCGTCCTTGGCGCGCAACGGAACCACGTGGCCGGGGCGGGTGAAATCGTTGGCGACGCTGGCCGGATCGGCCAGCAGGCGCATGGTGGTGGCCCGATCGGAGGCCGAGATCCCGGTACCCACACCGTTTCTCGCGTCGACGGTGACGGTGTAGGCGGTTCCGTGCTTGTCCTGGTTCACCGCGTACATGGGCAGCAGGCCCAGCCGGTCGCAGATCGCGCCGTCCAGCGGCACGCACAGGTACCCCGAGGTGTAGCGGACCATGAACGCCACCAGCTCCGGCGTCGCCTTTTCGGCGGCGAAGATCAGGTCGCCCTCGTTCTCGCGGTCCTCGTCGTCGATGACGACGACGGCCTTACCGGCCGCAATGTCGGCAACCGCCCTCTCGACGGAGTCCAACCTCGTCATCGTCGCTACCTTGCTGTCTCAGGGGTCCGCAGGAAGAGCCCAAGTGTTGCATTCAGTATGAACCACCGCCCGGGCCGCCTTATTGCCGCTGCATTTCGTGCTGACCGACGCGCCACCGGCGCCCCGGCTCCCGGTGCCCCCGCAGCAATAGGCGGTTCGGAGGACCGGCGCGGCGAAACGACCCCCGATCGAGTGCCAGCAATCTACGCTGAGCGGATGAAAATCACAGTGAGACTGGCGGTACCGGCCGTGACCTTGATGTTCGCGGGCGGACTCGCAGCGGGCATCGCCTCCCCGCAACCGGCGACGGCCGACGCGTGCGCCGACGTCGGCGGCCGGCATGTGAGCGTCGGCGGGTGCACCGATCCCGGGCGCTGGGGTAACTGGGTTCTTCCGGCCGATGCGATGACGGCCCCGCCACCCGACGCACCGCCGCCGTGCTACACCCCGTCCGGCGAGCCGTATTGGACGCCGCCGGGCGAGCCCTGCTAACGCGTTCGGCACGGCCCCCGACGCGCACCAGCTAGCGCGCGGTGAGCAACCGTTCGACGTATTTCGCGATGACGTCGACCTCGAGGTTCACCTGCGTTCCGATCGGGGCGCGTCCCAAGGTGGTCAGCTCGCGGGTGGTGGGGATCAGCGAGACCTCGAACCAGTCCCCCGGTTCGCTGGCGAGCCCGGAGACCGTCAACGAGATCCCGTCGACCGTGATCGACCCCTTCTCGACGACGTAGCGGGCCACACCCGCGGGGATCTCGATCCGCACCACTTCCCAGTGCTCGGACGGCGTCCGGGCCACCACCTGCCCGGTCCCGTCCACGTGCCCCTGCACGATGTGCCCGCCCAGGCGGCTGTTGACGGCCGCCGCGCGCTCCAGGTTGACCGGGCTGCCGACCTGCAGCGCGCCCAGGTTGGAGCGGTTGAGGGTCTCGGCCATCACGTCGGCGGTGAACTGCCCGTCGGGCAGCAGCTCGGCGACGGTCAGGCAGACGCCGTTGACGGCGATCGAGTCGCCGTGCCCGGCGTCGGAGGTGACGACGGGTCCGCGGATGGTCAGCCGCGCGGCGTCGGCCAGCATGTCGCGAGCCGTCACCTCTCCGAGTTCCTCGACAATTCCGGTGAACATGTCATCAGGTTAATCGGCCGCCGGAGACCCGCCGCCGCGCTGGTGAGCAGGCCGAAGGCTCGGCGCCGGCGCGACACCTCGGCCCCGCGTCTCCCAAGCCGGTCACCGGCACCCTCTACGATGCAAGATATGCAGACCCGCCGCCGTCTATCGGCCGTCCTCGCATCCCTGACCCTCGCCACCGCCTTGATCGCCGGCTGCTCGTCGGGCTCGAAGCAGAGCGGCGCCCCGCTGCCCGACGCCACGACCCTGGTCAAGCAGTCGGCCGACGCCACCAAGAATGTGAAGAGCGTGCACCTCGTGCTCAGCATTCAGGGCAAGATCCAGGGGCTGCCGATCAAAACGCTTACCGGTGACCTCACCACGGCGCCGGCCACCGCCGCGTCGGGCAACGCCACGATCACCCTCGGCGGCTCCGACATCGACGCCAACTTCGTGGTCGTCGACGGCACCCTGTACGCCACGCTGACGCCGAACAAGTGGAGCGACTTCGGCAAGGCATCCGACATCTACGACGTGTCGGTGCTGCTCAACCCGGACACCGGCCTGGCCAACGCGCTGGCGAACTTCACCAACGCCAAGGCCGAGGGCCGCGAAACCATCAACGGCCAGAGCACCATTCGCGTCAGCGGCAACGTGTCGGCGGACGCGGTGAACAAGATCATGCCGCAGTTCAACGCGACGCAGCCGGTGCCGAGCACGGTGTGGATCCAGGAGACCGGTGACCACCAGCTGGTTCAGGCCAACATGCAGAAGAGTTCGGGCAATTCCATCCAGGTCACGCTGTCCAACTGGGGCGAGCAGGTGCAGGTGACCAAGCCCCCGGTGAGTTCATGAGTTCGCAGACCGGGCGCCGCGTCGCGATCAGCGCCGGCAGTCTGGCGGTGCTGTTGGGCGCCCTGGACGCCTACGTCGTCGTGACGATCATGCGCGACATCATGAGCGACGTTCACATCCCGATCAACCAGCTGCAGCGCATCACCTGGATCATCACGATGTACCTGCTGGGCTACATCGCGGCGATGCCGCTGCTGGGACGGGCCTCCGACCGGTTCGGTCGCAAGCTGGTGCTGCAGGTCAGCCTGACCCTGTTCATGGTGGGCTCGGTGGTGACCGCACTGGCCGGGCACTGGGGCGACTTCCACCTTTTGATCGGCGGCCGCACCATCCAGGGTGTGGCCAGCGGCGCGCTGCTGCCGGTCACGCTGGCCCTGGGCGCCGACTTGTGGGCGCAGCGCAACCGCGCCGGCGTGCTGGGCGGCATCGGCGCCGCACAGGAGCTCGGCAGCGTGCTGGGCCCGCTGTACGGGATCTTCATCGTGTACCTGTTCCACGATTGGCGCTACGTCTTCTGGATCAACGTCCCGCTGACCCTGATCGCGATGGTGATGATCCAGTTCAGCCTGCCGTCGCACGAGCGGGTGGAGGAGCCCGAGCGGGTGGACCTGGTCGGTGGCGTGCTGCTCGCGGTCGCCCTGGGCCTCGCCGTGATCGGCTTGTACAACCCCCAGCCCGACGGCAAACAGATCCTGCCGAGCTACGGGGCGCCGCTGGTGATCGGGGCCGTCGTGGTCGCCGTGCTGTTCCTGCTGTGGGAACGGTTCTCGCGCACCCGGCTGATCGAGCCGGCGGGAGTGCACTTCCGCCCGTTCCTGGCCGCGCTGGGGGCGTCGCTGGCCGCGGGGGCGGCGCTGATGGTGACCCTGGTGGACGTCGAGCTGTTCGGCCAGGGGGTGCTGCAGATGGACCAGACGCAGGCCGCCGGGCTGCTGCTGTGGTTCCTGATCGCCCTGCCGATCGGGGCGGTGCTCGGCGGCTGGATCGCCACCCGGGTGGGCGACCGGGTGATGACCTTCATCGGGCTGCTGATCGCGGCCTACGGCTACTGGCTGATCCACTACTGGCGCCAAGACGTGCTGAGCCAGAAGCACGACATCTTCGGGGCGTTCAGCGTCCCCGTGTTGCACGCCGACCTTCTGGTGGCCGGTGTCGGCCTCGGCCTGGTGATCGGGCCGCTGACCTCCGCGGCGCTGCGGGTGGTTCCCGCGGCGCAGCACGGCATCGCCTCGGCCGCGGTGGTGGTGGCCCGGATGACGGGCATGTTGATCGGCGTGGCCGCGCTGAGCGCGTGGGGCCTGTACCGGTTCAACCAGATCGTGGCCGGATTGACGGCCGCGATACCCCCCAACGCCTCGTTGCTGGAGCGGATCGCCGCCCAGGGCACGATGTACCTCAAGGCGTTCGCCATGATGTACGGCGACATCTTCAGCGCCACCGTGGTCATCTGCATCGTGGGAGCGCTGCTCGGCCTGCTGATCGGCGGCCGCAAGGAGCACGCCGAGGAACCGGAGATTCCCGAGCCGCAGACCGTCGCGCTCGGGGAACACCAGCGCTAACGGCTCCTACTCAGCGCGCGGCACCAGGCTGAGCAGCAAATCCGGCCCGACGCGGTCGATCCCGTCGAACTGCCAGCGCAACGCCCGCGCGATCGTGGGCACCCCGACGTCGTCGACCGCGGAGACGGGACCGCCCAGCAGCATCGGCGCGACATAAACCAGGATGCGATTGACCGCCCCCGCCCGCAGGAAGGCGCCCGCGAGGGTGGGACCGCCCTCCAGCAGGACATCGGTGCGATCGGAAAGCGCCCTGATCACCTCCATGGGATCGTGCGTGCGAATCACCATGGTCCGCGAATCGTCGTTGAGAACCTTTGCCTCCGGCGGTATTTCACGCATGCCCACCACCACGCGCAGCGGCTGCCGGTCGGCCAGCGAGCCATCGGGCAACCGGGCGGTCAACGCCGGATCGTCGGCCAGCACGGTGCCGGTGCCGACCACGATCGCGTCGGCCGCCCCCCGGCGGCGATGCAGGTCCAGCCGGGAGGCCTCGCTGGAAATCCACTGGCTGGTGCCGTCGGCGGCCGCGCTGCGGCCATCGACGCTACTGGCGTATTTCCAGGTCACGTGCGGCAACCCGGACCGCTGCTTGTGCAGCCATTCCCGCAACGGCCCACCGGCCACTTCGTCGGCCAGCACCCCGGCCGTCACCTGCACGCCCGCCTCGGTCAACCTCGCCGCGCCACCGGCGGCGGTCGGGTTCGGGTCGGCGACGCCGTAAACCACCGCGCCCACTTCCGCGTCCAGCAGGGCGTTCACGCACGGCGGGGTCTTGCCGTAATGATTGCAGGGCTCCAGCGTGACCACCGCGGTCCCGCCGACCGCCAGTCGGCCGGCCCGCCGCAACGCCAGCACCTCGGCATGGTCGCCGCCGGCCGGTTCGGTCCCGCCGACGCCGACGACCACCCCGTCCGCGTCCAGGATGACGGCGCCGACCGGTGGGTTCGGATAGGTGGTGCCCTTGACCTGGTCGGACTGCTCGATCGCCAGCCGCATGGCCGCGTCGAGGCCGTCGACGGCCTGATTCATCGCAGGTGCGGTGACGCGGCGGCCGCCTGCCTGCGCAGCGCCGCGCCGGCGGCCTCCGGGTCCTGGGCCCCATACACGGCCGACCCGGCGACGAAGCAGTCGACGCCGGCCTCGGCGGCCTGCTCGATGGTGTCGTCGTTGATGCCGCCGTCGATCTCGACCAGGATCGTCAGCTCCCCCGCTTCGATCAGCTTGCGCACGGCGCGGACCTTGCTCAGCACCTCGGGGATGAAGCTCTGGCCGCCGAACCCCGGCTCGACCGACATGATGAGCAGGGTGTCGAACTGCGGCAGGATTTCCAGATACGGCTCCAGCGGTGTCCCCGGCTTGACGCTGATGCCCGCCTTGGCGCCCGCGGCGCGAATGTCGCGCGCCACCCCGACCGGGTTGTCGGTGGCCTCGGCGTGGAAGGTGACGTTGTAGGCGCCCGCCTCGGCGTAGGGCGGCGCCCAACGGTCCGGGTCCTCGATCATCAGATGGCAGTCCATCGGGATGGAGGAGGCCGCCAGTAGGCTCTCGACCACGGGCAGGCCGATGGTCAGGTTGGGCACGAAATGGTTGTCCATCACGTCCACGTGCAACCAGTCGGCGCCACGCACCGCCGCCGCGAGGTCGGCCAGCCGCGCGAAGTCAGCGGACAGGATGGACGGCGCGATCAGCGGCCTACCGGTGTTGTCAGGCATGTGCGCCACACTATCCGCGGCGCAGCGCGGCGGCGAACATGGCGTCGGTGCCGTGGCGATGCGGCCACAACTGGACATACGGCCCGTCCCCCAAGCCGGTGACGGGCTCGAACAGCGGCCGGGTGTCCAACGCGCGCACCGGGTGCCGGCGCAACGCGTCGGCGACCACGCCGACGGTTTCGGCCAGGTGCGGAGAACACGTCGCGTACAACACCACACCGCCGGGCCGGGTCAGCGCGATCGCGGCGCCCAGCAGCTCGCGCTGCAGCTTGGCAAGCACCGGCACGTCGGAAGGCTGACGACGCCACCGCGCCTCGGGTCGGCGCCGCAACGCCCCCAGGCCGGTGCAGGGCGCGTCGACCAGCACCCGGTCGAACGTCGGCTCGAGTCCGGTCTGCCGGCCGTCGACCCGCAGCACCTCGACGGCAAGCCCCCGGGTGTTCTCGGCCACCAGGTCGGCGCGGCGCGGGGCCGGCTCCACCGCCGTGACGCGGGCCCCCGCACCGGCGCCGATCGCAGCCAGCAGCGCGGTCTTGCCGCCCGGGCCGGCGCACAGATCCAGCCAGCGCCCGGCGTCTTCCTCGACCGGTGCCAGCGTGAGCGCGCGGGCCACCAGCTGGCTGCCCTCGTCCTGGACCAGCGCGGCGCCGTCTCGCACCGGCGCCAGCCGCCCGGGATCGCCGCCCGGCAGGTAGACCGCGTAGGGCGAATACCTGCCGACGGTGCCGCCGACGGCATCGGCCAGCTCCGCGGCGGTCAGCACCCCGGGGCGGGCCGCCAGGTGCACCTGCGGCCGTTCGTCGTCGCTGGCCAGCACCGCGTCGAGCTCGCCCGCGGCGGACCCCAGCGCGTCGGCGAAGGCCTGCGCGACCCAGCGTGGATGCGCGTGGACGAAGGCGGCGTGCCCCACCGGGTCCCGCGACCGGTCGGGCGCCAGCTCTTCGACCCAGGACTTCTCGTCTCGGGCGGCGATGGCACGCAGCACGCCGTTGACGAAACCCGCTCGGGCCGAGTCGAATTCGATTCCGGCCTGCTCGACCGTGGTGGACACCGCGGCGTAGGTGTCCACCCGCGTGCGCAACAGCTGGTAGGTGCCGAGCCGCAGCAGGTCGAGCAGCACCGGGTCGATCGTGTCCGGCGAGCGACCCGCGGCGGCGCCGATGACCGCGTCCAGCAGGCCCCGGATGCGGCACGTGCCATAGGTCAACTCGGTGGCGAACGCGGCGTCGCGGCCGGTGATCCCGCGTTCGCGCAGCAGGGCGGGCAGGGCCAGGTTCGCGTATGCGTCGCGCTCGCTGACCGCCCGCAGCACCTCGAACGCCGCGGCGCGCGCGGGGTCGAGCGGTCGGCGCCGCTTGCCGCGTCCGCGGTCCGGCGGTCGGGCCGGCGTCATGTCGCCCGCGCCGCGGAGTCGAGTCGCGCGCCGCGGGCCCAGTCGACGGCGTTCATGAGTTTCTTTCCGGGCGGCTGGATTTGGCCCAGCCGGACGGCCTGCGAGCCCGTCCCGACCCAGACGTCCTTGCGACCGACGTGGATAGCGCCGGGCGCCAAGGATTCCGGGGCATCCGCGTCGATCTGCACCGGGCCGAGCTTGAGGCGCAGGTCGCCGATCTGCGTCCAGGCGCCCGGGTTCGGCGTGACCGAGCGGATCCGTCGCTCCACCACCAGCGCCGGCAGGTCCCAGCGCACCCGGGCCTGCTCGACGGTGATTTTCGGTGCGACGCTGACGCCGTCGGCGGGTTGCGGGCGGGGCGTCAACGTCTGGTCGGCGATCCCGTCCAGCGTGGTCGACAGCAGGGCCGCACCCGAAACGGCCAGTCGCTCAAGCAATTCGCCGGCGGTGTCGGTGGGCCGGATCGTCTCGGTGACGACACCGTAGATCGGCCCGGAGTCCAGGCTGGGCTCGATCCGAAACGTCGTCGCCCCGGTGATGGTGTCCCCGGCCGCGATCGCGGCCTGCACCGGCGCCGCCCCGCGCCAGGCGGGCAGCAGCGAGAAGTGCAGGTTGATCCAGCCGTGCGGCGGCACCGCGAGCAGGGCGTCGCGCAGCAACGCGCCGTAGGCCACGACCGCGCAGCAGTCCGGTGCCAGCTCCGAGAGCTCAGCGACGAATTCTTGCGAGTTCGGTCGCGCCGGCCGCAGCACCGGGATGCCGCGGTCGAGCGCTTCACGCGCCACCGGCGACGGCTGCGGCTTGCCGTGCCGGCCGACGGCGGCGTCGGGCCGCGTCAACACGGCGATCACCTCATGGCGGGGCGAGTCGACGAGGCGACGCAGCGCGGGCAGCGCGGGTTCGGGGGTACCGGCGAAGACGAGACGCACCGGCCCAGTCTAGGAAGACACCAACCCCGTCCGACCGTAACTTGCGCACGTTTATTATTTCTAATGCATACTGTTGCTAGAGGTCATCGTCTCGCCGGGTGGCCGCTCTGCCGCGCTAGCGACAACGAGGTCGACCGGGCAGCCCTTTCCTTATCTCCAGGAGGTCCGATGACTCTCGACACGACGATCAGCGACGCCGCCCCGCACCGCGCGGTATGGGCGCTCGGCGACTACGCCCTGATGGCCGAGGAAGTGATGGCCCCGCTGGGCCCGGTCCTGGTCAGGGCCGCCGGCATCGGACCGGGCGTGCGGGTGCTCGACGTCGCGGCCGGCTCGGGCAACATCTCGCTGCCGGCCGCCGCGACGGGCGCCGCCGTCGTTTCCAGTGACCTGACCCCCGAACTGTTGCAGCGGTCGCAGGCCCGGGCCGCGGCACGTGGCCTGACGATCGACTACCGGGAAGCCAACGCGCACGCGCTGCCCTTCGGCGACGGCGAGTTCGACGTCGTCATCTCCGCGATCGGGGTGCAGTTCGCGCCGGACCAGCAGCGGGCCGCCGACGAACTGGTCCGGGTCTGCCGGCCGGGCGGGACGATCGGCGTGATCAGCTGGACCCCGGACGGGTTTTTCGGCCGGATGCTCGCCACCATCCGGCCCTACCGGCCCAGCCTGTCGCAGGCCGTGCCGCCCGCCGCGCTGTGGGGACGTGAGGGCTACGTCACCGGACTGCTCGGCGAGCGGGTCGGCCGGATGACCGCGGTGCGGGGAATGTTGGAAGTCGACCGCTTCGACAGCGCCGACGCGGTGCACACCTACTTCAAGAACCACTACGGCCCGACGATCGAGGCCTACGCGAACGTCGGCCACAACCGGGTGCTGGCCGCCGAGCTGGACGCCCAACTGGTCGAGCTTGCGGAGCAACACCTCGACAACGGCGCGATGAGCTGGGAGTACCTGCTGGTCACCGCCGAGAAGCGCTAGAGGTCCGCTAAAAAGTCCGCTAGAGGTCCGCTAAAGATCGATGTCGGCGTCGAGGTGCACGTCCGGCTCACCGCCGGCGGCGGTGAACGCGGTCAGGGCACGCACCAGGCCGTGGCGCTCCGCCGGTGGCATCTGCTCCACGATGGTCGCGATTTCGGCCCGCCGGTACGCGGTCACCTGACGGACGACCTCCCGCCCCCGCTTGGTCAGCGCGGCCAACAGCTCGCGCCGCGATGTCGGGTGCGGGAGGCGGTCGATCAGCCCGGCCGCAACCAGGCGATCGACCATCCGTCCGGTGGCGGACGGTTGCACCCCCAGCAGACCGGCCAGCGTGGCCAGGTTGACCGGACCCCGGTTGGACAGGATCACCAGCGTCCGGAACTGCGAGATGGTGATCGTCTCGTCCACCTGCCCGATCGAGCGCGCCGAAATGGCAACCAGCAAGCGGGAAGCCGTCAGCAAAGCGTCGGTGATCACGTCCAGCGACTCGTCCGCCGTCGTCGCGTTGTCCGCTGCCATGTCGGCCCTTCTCCGGATCCTCTCCGGCCTGTCGGCGGCTAAAGAACAGGAAGTGTAACAACCGTTAATGAAGTAGTCAGGAACTATTTCCGACGCATACTATCCCCTGGGTCAGGATTTGGCGAGGTCACCCGATGTGCAGGGGATCGATCTGCACCCGGACCGGCTCGTGGGCCTGACGGGCGGACAGCACGCTCACACCGCGGCGCAGCGCCGCGGCCAACGCCAGCCCCTGGTCGCGGCGGGCGCGCACCAGCATCCTGGTCACCGGCACGCCGGCCGGCGTCCCCGGCGGGCGGCGCACGCCCGCCGGCAAATCGACCGGCCCCAGCACGTCGGCCCCCTCGGGCAGCCCGGCCTCCTCGAGCAGCGCCGCGACCGCCTCGGCGGCGCCGTCCAGGGCCGCCATGTGCACGCTCGGGGGCAGACCTACTTCGGTTCGAGCCGCCAGGTCCGCCTCGGCGTGACCGACCGGATCCCAGCGGATCAGCGATTGCACTGTGGGAATGGACGATTCGGCGACCGCGAGCACCACCCCGCCGTCGCCGCGGGCACGCACCAGCGCCGCGGCGCTCATCCAGCGCCACAGCGCGTCCTCGGCGGCGCGCAGGTCCTGCCGGCCTAGCAGCGCCCAGGTATCGAGCAGCAGCGCGGCCCCGTAGCCGCCCGCCGCGGTGGGTTCCGCCCCCGGTGTCGCCACCACCAGCGCCGGGGCGGCGGCGACCTCCGGCACGACGCCCTCTCCCGACGAGGTGACCACGGTGGTGCCGGGGAAGGCGCGCCCGAGTTCCTCGGCGGTGCGGCGGGCCCCGACGACGACGGCGCGCACCGCGTCGGACCCGCAGCGCGCGCAGCGACGCGTCGGGTCGATGCGCCCGCACCACCGGCAGACCAGTGCGGGGCCGCCCTCCTGCAACGACAGCGGCCCGGTGCAGTGCCGGCACCGGGCGATGGCCCGGCAGCGCGCGCAGGCCAGCGACGGGACATACCCGCGCCGCGGCACCTGCACCAGCACCGGCGCCCCCGCCTGCAGCGACGAGCGCGCGGCGCGCAGCGCGATGGACGGGATGCGCGCCGTACGCGCGGCCGGGTCGCGCTCGTCCGCGTAGCCCGTGTCGTCGAGGGCGGCCACCCGCGGCGTGCGGGCGCGCACCACCGCCCGGGCCGCAACGATGTCGTGCGCCCACCCGCTGCGCACCAGCGCCTGCGCCTCAGCGGTACGCGCATAGCCCCCGATCAGCGCCGCACACCGCGCCTGATGCGCGCGCAGCATCGCCACCTCGCGCGCGTGCGGGTACGGCGCCCGCGGCTCCGAGAGGCTGTCGTCGGCGTCGGCCCACACCATGACGAGGCCCAGGTCGCTCAGTGGCGCGAAAACCGCGCTGCGCGTGCCGATCACCAGCCGGGCCTGACCGCGCAGCGCCGCCAGCCACCGCCGGTAACGCGCGGCCGGACCCAGCCCGGCAGACAGCGCCACCACGCCGTTCTCGTCGATCCGCCCGGTCGCGGCCCGCCACAGCGTGTCCAGATCGCGCTGGTCGGGCACGATCGCCAGCACCGCACGCCCGGCGCGGATGGTCTGCGCGGCGGCCTCGGCGAATCGGTCCGCCCACGACTCCCCCGGCAGCACCTGCCAGACGGCCCGCGCGGCCCGCGATTCCGCCAGGGCGTCCAGGAACTGCGCGCCCCGGCCGTAGGACTCCCACGCCGCCGGGTCGACGGGCGCGGGTACCGGCAGCCGGTGTGCGGTCGCCGGTTCCCGCTCCACCCGCGCGTGCCGGGCCGGCACGGCCAGGCGCAGCACGTCCGGCCGGGTGCCCGCGTAGCGCGCCGCCACCGCGTCGACCAATCGGCGGATCTCGGGGGTCAGTACCGGTTCGGGCGACACGACACGGTCCAGCCAGCCGAGCTTGCCGTGGTGGTCGGTGTCATTGCGGCGCTCCAGCACGAACGCGTCGACCAGCCGGCCGTGAAACCGCACCCGCACCCGCACGCCCGGCTGGGCGTCGTCGGACTGCTCGGCCGACACCAGGTAGTCGAACTCGCGGTCCAGGTGCGGCACCGAGAGCATCGGCAGCACCCGGGCGATGGGTTCGACCTGAACGGGCGTGGGCGCGCCGACGGTCAAGGCGCCCGCTGGTATCGAAATACTATGTCGTTCAATGGCTTTACCGTCCGGTTCGGAAGCGGTCAGCTTTCGGTCGACCCCGGGGAGCCGGCGTCGGCCGATGCCTCACGGCCGAAGAAGAACCCGGCCGTCATCAGGATCAGCGCCGCGGCGTAGGACCACCAGATCGGCACGGCCAGCGCCTCGTTGCCCAGGATGAAGCGGCCGACGGCGATCAGGGAGTCGGAGGCCGCGAAACACACCGCCCCCACCGCCGTCCAGATCGTCGGCAACCGCGCCACCAGGGCGGCACACACCATCGCGGTCAGCACCACGATGTAGGCCGTCACCGGAAGCGCCAGCTTGTTCAGGTGCGGCCAGAACCACGCCAGCAGCGCGACGGTGGCCACGCACATGGCGACCACGGCGGCGATGCGCGGCTTCGACGGGCGCCGCGCCGCCAACGGCAGGAGCGCCCCCAGGAAACACAAGTGCGCCAACAGGAATGCGGCCAGGCCCACCACGAAGGACTGCGTCCACCACGGGACCGCCAGCGCCCAGTCGCCGACGGCCGACAGCAGCAGCGCCGGCATCAACCACCGCCGCTCGCGGACGATCGCGTGGCCCGCCGCCGCAGCGGTCAGCAACAACGCCATCGACGCCTTGAACAGCGGCTGCAGCGCCCAGTGCCCGGTCAGCTCGGTCCCCGGCGGCGAGCCCAGCGCCAGCACCGTCAGGTAGACGCCGTAGCCGAGGGCCGCCCAGCCGGCCACCACCCAGCCGCCGACCACCAGGCGAGGTGCGTACGGTACGTCCATGCCAAGCTTGGACAACACAGCCGACGATAAGCCCGCGATCGACCCCATCCTGCAGAAGGTACTGGATGCGGTTCCCTTCCGGCTATCCACCGACGACGGTGTCGACGCCGCCAGGCAGCGGTTCCGCGACCTGCCGCGCCGGGCGTTGCACCCCGAGCTGCGCGTCGAGGACCGGGCCGTGCCCGGCCCGGCGGGATCGATCGGCGTCCGGATCTATTGGCCGCCAAGCCATTCGCAAGACGCCGCGGCGCCGGTCGTGCTCTATTTTCACGGCGGCGGCTTCGTCGTGGGCGACCTGGACAGCTACGACGGCACCGCGCGCCAGCACGCGGTCGGCGCCGACGCGATCGTGGTGTCGGTCGACTACCGGTTGGCGCCCGAGCACACCTATCCCGCCGCCGTCGAAGACGCTTGGGCCGCAACGCTTTGGGCCGCGGAGCGCGCCGCCGAGCTGGGCGGTGACCCGAATCGGATGGCCGTGGCCGGGGATTCGGCCGGCGGGACCATCAGCGCCGTGGTCGCACAGCGGGCGCGGGACAGCGGCGCGCCGCCGATCGCGTTCCAGCTGTTGTGGTACCCGTCGACCATGTGGGACGCCACGCTGCCGTCCTTCACCGAGAATGCCGGCGCGCCGATCCTCGACGTCAAGGCCGTCGCCGAGTTCTCGCGTTGGTACGCGGGCGACGTCGACTTGTCGGCCCCGCCACCCGGTATGGCGCCCGGCCGGGCCGATGACCTGTCGAACCTGCCTCCGGCCTACATCGCCGTCGCCGGCTACGACCCGCTGCGCGACGACGGCATCCGCTACGGCGAGCTGCTGGCCGCCGCCGGAGGGGCCGTCGAAGTGCACAACGCCGAGACGCTGGTGCACGGCTACCTCGGTTACGGCGGTGTGGTGCCGGCGGCCACCGCCGCGATGGAACGCGGGCTGGCGGCCCTGCGGACCGGGCTGCGCGGGTGAATCCGGAGCGTACGGTGAATCCATGACGGAGCCCACCTTCGCCCGCCCGGGCATCGATCCGGCGTTCAAGGCGCTGCTCGACGCCTTCCCGATGACCTTCAGCGCCGCCGACGGGGTGGAGGTCGCCCGAAAGCGGCTGCGGCTGCTCAAGGTACCGACCGAAATGCTTCCCGACCTGCGGATCGAGGACCGCACGATCGGCCACGGCGAGCTCGCCGACATCCCCGTGCGCATCTACTGGCCGCCCCTGGAGCCGCAGGAGGCGCTGCCCGTCGTCGTCTTCTACCACGGCGGCGGGTTCTGCCTGGGCGGCGTGGACACCCACGACCCCCTCGCCCGCGCGCACGCCGTCGGCGCCGAGGCGATCGTGGTGTCGGTGGACTACCGGCTGGCCCCCGAGCATCCGTTCCCGGCCGCGGTCGACGACGCCTGGGCGGCGTTGCAGTGGGTGGCCGCGCACGCGGCCGAGCTGGGCGGCGACCCGGACCGTATCGCCGTCGCCGGCGACTCGGCCGGCGGCAACCTGGCCGCCGTGATGACGCACCTGGCCAGCGAGAACGCCGGCCCCGCGCTGAGTTTCCAGCTGCTGTGGTACCCGGTCGTCACCGCCGACCTGTCGCTGCCGTCGTTCACCGAGAACGCCAACGCGCCGATCCTGGACCGCGACGTGATCGACGCCTTCCTGTCCTGGTACCTGCCGGACATCGACCTCAGCGACCCGACGGCACTGCCCGTCACGCTTGCCCCGGCGAACGCGACGGACTTGTCCGGGTTGCCGCCCGCCTACATCGCGACCGCCGAACACGATCCGCTGCGCGACGACGGGGCCCGCTACGCCGAGCTGCTGGATGCCGCCGGTGTGCCGGCCGAGCTGAGCAACGAGCCGGACCTGGTGCACGGCTACGCCAGCTTCGCCATGGTCATACCCGCGGCCGGCGACGCCACCGACCGCGGACTGGCCGCGCTGAAGAAGGCACTACACCCTTAGTCGACCCCTAGGCGGCGAACGATGAGCAGCACACCCGATTACCACACGCTGATCGTGGGCGCCGGCTTCTCCGGGATCGGCGCCGCCATCAAGCTCGACAACGCCGGACTTCCCGACTATCTCGTCGTCGAGGCGGGCGACGGCGTGGGCGGGACCTGGCACTGGAACACCTATCCCGGTATCGCCGTGGACATCCCGTCGTTCTCCTACCAGTTCTCCTTCGAGCAGAGCCCGGACTGGTCGCGGACGTACGCGCGGGGGCGCGAGCTCAAGGCGTACGCCGAACACTGCGTCGACAAGTACGGCCTGCGGTCGCGAATCCGGTTGAACACCAAGGTGCAGTCGGCCGAGTTCGACGACGAGCAGTGCCTCTGGCGGGTGCAGACCGATCCCGGGGGCACGGTCACCGCCCGGTTCCTGATCAGTGCGTGCGGCGTCCTGACCGTCCCCAAGCTCCCAGACATCGACGGCGTGGACAGCTTTGGCGGCGCCACCATGCACACCGCGCGCTGGGACCACGACCAGGACCTGAGCGGCAAGCGCGTCGCGATCATCGGCACCGGCGCCTCGGCCGTCCAGGTCATCCCCGAGATCGCACCGATCGTCAAGCGGCTCACCGTGTTTCAGCGCACCCCGATCTGGTGCTTCCCCAAGCTGGACGTCGCGTTGCCCGCGCCGGCCCGGTGGGCGATGCGGGTCCCCGGAGGCAAGGTCGTGCAGCGGCTACTCAGCCAGGCCTTCGTCGAAGTCACCTTCCCGATCTCCGCGCACTACTTCACGGTGGTGCCGCTGGCCAAACGGATGGAGTCGGCCGGGCTGGCCTATCTGCGCAAACAGGTGCACGATCCGGCGGTGCGCGACCAGCTCACCCCGCGTTACGCCGTCGGCTGCAAACGCCCGGGCTTTCACAACGAGTACCTGGCCACGTTCAACCGCGACAACGTGCGGCTGGTCACCGAGCCGATCGACAAGATCACGCCCACGGCGGTGGCCACCACCGACGGCGAGGACCACGAGGTAGACGTGCTGATCCTGGCCACCGGGTTCAAAGTGATGGACCCCGACGACGTCCCGACGTTCGCGGTCACCGGAAGCGGCGGCAAGTCGCTGAGCCGGTTCTGGGACGAACACCGGCTGCAGGCCTACGAGGGTGTCAGCGTCCCCGATTTCCCCAACCTGTTCACGGTGTTCGGCCCCTACGGCTACGTCGGCTCTTCGTATTTCGCGCTCATCGAGACGCAGACCCACCACATCGTGCGCTGCCTGAAGCGCGCCGAGCGTGAGGGTGCGACGCGCGTCGAGGTCACCGAGGAAGCCAACGACCGCTACTTCGCCGAGATGATGCGCCGGCGGCACCGGCAGATCTTCTGGCAGGACAGCTGCCGGCTGGCCAACAGCTACTACTTCGACAAGAACGGCGACGTGCCGCTGCGCCCCACCACCACGGTGGAGGCCTACTGGCGCAGCCGGCGGTTCGACCTCGACGACTACCGGTTCACCAACGCCGGCGCGCCCTAGACGGCGCGCTTGAGGTCGTCGACCTTGTTGAGCTGCTCCCACGGCAGCTCGATGTCGGTGCGGCCGAAGTGGCCGTACGCGGCGGTCTGCGCGTAGATCGGGCGCAACAGGTCCAGGTCGCGGATGATGGCGCCGGGCCGCAGGTCGAAGACCTCCGGGACGATCTTCTCGATCTTGACCGGGTCGACCGTGGCGGTGCCGAACGTCTCCACGAACAGGCCGACGGGGGCGGCTTTGCCGATCGCGTAGGCCACCTGAACCTCGACCCGCTCCGCCAAACCGGCGGCGACGATGTTCTTGGCCACCCAGCGCATCGCGTACGCGGCCGAGCGGTCCACCTTCGACGGATCCTTGCCGGAGAAGGCGCCGCCGCCGTGGCGGGCCCATCCGCCGTAGGTGTCGACGATGATCTTGCGGCCGGTCAGCCCCGCGTCGCCCATCGGGCCGCCCAGGACGAACTTGCCGGTCGGGTTGAAGAGCAGCCGCGTCTGCGAGGTGTCCAGCGTGTCGTGCGCCAGATCGTCGAGCACGGTGTTGACCACCTTTTCCCGGAGGTCGGGGGTCAGGGTCTTCTCCAGGTCGATGTCGGCCGCGTGCTGAGTGGAGATCACCACGGTGTCGAGCCGGACGGGGACGTTGTCCTCGTATTCGATGGTGACCTGCGTCTTGCCGTCCGGGCGCAGGTACGGCAGCACACCGTTCTTGCGCACCTCGGTCAGCCGCCGGGACAGGCGGTGGGCCAGCGCGATGGGCAGCGGCATGAGTTCGGGGGTGTCGGCGATCGCGTAGCCGAACATCAGGCCCTGGTCACCGGCGCCCTGGGCATCCAGCGGGTCCCGCTCACCTTCGACCCGTGCCTCGTAGGCGGTGTCGACGCCCTGGGCGATGTCGGGCGACTGGGCGCCGATGCCGATGTTCACCCCGCACGACGCCCCGTCGAATCCCTTGTCCGACGAGTCGTAGCCGATCTCGAGGATGCGCTCGCGGACCGTGTTGGTGATGTCGGCGAACGCCTCCTTCGCCGTCGTCGTCACCTCACCGACGACGTGCACCTGACCGGTGGTGACCAGCGTCTCCACCGCGACACGTGAGCGGGGGTCCTGCGCCAGCAGGGCGTCGAGAACCGAGTCGCTGATCGCGTCACAGATCTTGTCGGGATGTCCCTCAGTCACCGACTCACTGGTAAACAGGCGACCCTTTTCGCTCACAATCTCAACCCTTCCGAATAGTTAGTTAACCGAATTATATCGGCTGGCATGGTGCCGGCCGGCACCTGGCCTGGCGCCACAGGGAAACCGAACCGTATTACCCGCCGCCGTGCAGGAACGCGCCGATCGCATCCACGATACGACTGGCCATCAGCGTCTTGGAACCGTGCTGTAGCGCGGACTCGGTGCCGTCGGCGGCGAGCAGCCACCCGTCGTTGCTGTCCACCTCGAACGCCCTGCCGTCGCCCACCGCGTTGACCACCAACAGGTCGCAGCCCTTGCGGCGCAACTTGGCGCGGGCGTGGAAGAGCACGTCGCCGTTGGCGTCGCCGGTTTCCGCGGCGAATCCGACGATGGCCCGCATGTTGGGCAGCTCGCCGTGGGCGCGCGCCCGCACGGCGCCGGCCAGCACGTCGTCGTTGCGCACCAGCTCGATCACGGGCGGCTCGTCCCGGTCGTCCGGACCCTTTTTGATCTTGGCGGCGGAAACCTGTGCGGGCCGGAAGTCGGCGACGGCCGCCGCCATCACCAGCACATCGGCCGCCGGGGCGTGCTTGGCCACCGCGTCGCCGAGCTGCTCGGCGGAGCTGACGTGGAGCACCTCGACGCCGGCGGGATCGATCAGTCCGGCGGTGTGCCCGGCGATCAGCGTGACCTCGGCGCCGCGCTGGGCGGCGACGCGGGCCACCGCATAGCCCTGCTTGCCCGAGCTGCGGTTGCCGATGAAACGGACCGGGTCGATCGGCTCGCGGGTGCCGCCGGCGGTCACCAGCACCTTGCAGCCGGCCAGGTCGTAGGGAAGCGCGTCGTGGCGTTCGAGCAGCAGCTCAGCCAGTGTGGTGATCTCCTCGGCCTCGGGCAGCCGTCCCGAGCCGCTGTCGGCGCCGGTGAGCCGGCCGAACGCGGGTTCGAGCACCACGGCTCCGCGCCGCCGCAGGGTGGCCACGTTGTCGACGGTGGCCGGGTGCAACCACATCTCGGTGTGCATCGCGGGCGCGAAGAGCACCGGGCAGCGCGCGGTGAGCAGGGTCGCGGTCAGCAGGTCGTCGGCGCGGCCGTGCACCGCGCGGGCCAGCAGATCCGCGGTGGCCGGGGCCACCACGACCAGGTCGGCCTTCTGGCCGAGCTGGACGTGCGGCACGTCTGGGACGTTCTCGAAGACCCCGGTGTGCACCGGCTGGCCGGACAGCGCCTCGAACGTGGCGGCCCCGACGAACCGCAGCGCGGATTCGGTGGGGATGACCCGCACCCGGTGACCGGCCTCGGAGAGCTGACGGACGACCGTGCACGCCTTATATGCGGCGATGCCACCGGAGACGCCGACGATGACGTTTTTCGCGACCCGATCGCGGTTGTCCACAGCGCGCCCGGCCCAGCCTGTTACTCGCCCTCGGTGTGCTCGAGCAGGTCGGCGTGGATCTCGCGCAGCGCGATCGACAGCGGCTTCTCCTGCAGCCCCGGCTCGACCAGCGGCCCGACGTATTCGAGGATCCCCTCGCCGAGCTGGTTGTAGTAGTCGTTGATCTGCCTGGCGCGCTTGGCCGCGTAGATGACCAGGGCGTATTTGCTCGACACGCGGTCCAGCAGCTCGTCGATGGGCGGGTTGGTGATGCCCAGCGGGGTGTCGTAGGCGCGTTGTCCGCCCGCCGACGGGTCGAACC
>NZ_LZJG01000562.1:0-556 GCF_001667785.1 Mycobacterium sp. E3247
CCGGCGTCGACGGCGTCCACCAGCCGGATCCGTCCCTCCGTCAAGGTTCCGGTCTTGTCGGTGATCAGGATGTCGATGTCGCCGAGGTCCTCGATGCATACCAGACGCTTCACCAGCACCTTGGCTTTGGCCAGTTGTCGGGAACCGGTCGCCAGGCTGGTGCTGACCACCGCGGGGAGAAGCTGTGGCGTGATGCTGACCGCGATCGCCAGCGCAAACAGTGCCGAATTGATCAGCGGCCGGTGCAACATCAAGTTGGTGACCAGAATCAGCGCGGTCAGCGCAACCGCGACCCGGAGCAGCAGATACGAAAACCGGCGCAGGCCGACCTGAAAGTCGGTCTCGGGTTGGCGCTCACTCAGACCCGCCGCGATCCGGCCGAACTCGGCGCGATTCCCGGTGGCATACACGACGGCCAAGCCTTCGCCCGCGCTCACGATCGTGCCCATGAACGCCACATCGGTCATGTCGGTCAGCGCGACGTCGGTTCCCACCGGCGTCGGTGACTTCTCCGAGCCGGTGGATTCCCCGGACAGGATGCCCTCGTCGCATTCCA
>NZ_LZJG01000563.1:0-5481 GCF_001667785.1 Mycobacterium sp. E3247
GCCGACCGGGCGCCGGGCAGCCGGCCCGATCCCGACGTCGGCGGTCCCGACGCGCTCGCCGGGGACGACCCGTTCATCATGCAGGCCGACGGCAAGGGGTGGCTGTTCGCGCCGAAGGGCTTGGTCGACGGCCCGCTGCCCACGCACTACGAACCACAGGAGTCCCCGGTCGCCAACGCGTTGTACCCGCAGCAGCGCAACCCGGGACGAATCACCTTCCCGCGCAAGGACAATTTGAGCGCGCCCAGCGCAGGCGAGCCGGGTGCCGACGTGTATCCGTACGTGTTCACCACCTACCGGCTCACCGAGCATCACACCGCCGGCGGGATGAGCCGGTGGCTGCCCTACCTCTCGGAGCTGCAGCCGGAGATGTTCTGCGAGGTGTCCCCGGAGCTGGCCGCCGAACGCGGCCTCGAGCCGTATGGGTGGGCCACCATCGTCTCGCCGCGCGCGGCGATCGAGGCGCGGGTGCTGGTCACCAAACGCGTTGCGCCGCTGGTGATCAACGGTCACACCGTGCATCAGATCGGCCTGCCGTATCACTGGGGCGTCGGCGGTGACGCCGTCGTGAGCGGGGACGCGGCCAACGATCTGCTGGGCATCACGCTGGACCCCAACGTGCAGATCCAGGAGTCCAAGGCCGGCTCGTGTGACATCCGGCCGGGGCGCCGGCCGCAGGGCGAGGATCTGCTGCGGCTGATCGCCGAGTATCAGTCCCGCTCGGGGGCCACCACCGAGACCGGCAACGTGCGGATCGACGACGGCGTCTGGGAAGGGGGAGCCGATGGGTCAGCTGAGCGGACCGACCGACCCGACGAGTGACGCGGGCTGGGCAGAACCCAAGCCGCGCAAGGGCTTCTTCACCGACACCTCGATCTGCATCGGCTGCAAGGCCTGCGAGGTCGCGTGCAAGGAGTGGAACCGCAACCCCCGCGACGGCGACCTGGAGCTGCTGGGTTCGTCCTATGACAACACCGGCGCGCTGGGCGCCAGCACCTGGCGGCACGTCGCCTTCATCGAGCAGGACCGCGACCGCATCGAGGAGGCGCGCGAATCCGGGCGCGCCCTCACCGATTTGGGCATGCCGGCGCTGCCGGGTACCGCGTCGGAGCCGGACCTCACCCCGCCCGACACCCCGGAGTTCCGCTGGCTGATGTCGTCGGACGTGTGCAAGCACTGCACGCACGCCGGCTGCCTGGACGTCTGCCCGACGGGTGCGTTGTTCCGCACCGAGTTCGGCACGGTCGTCGTGCAGGACGACGTCTGCAACGGGTGCGGCACCTGCGTGGCCGGGTGCCCGTTCGGCGTGGTCGAACGCCGCAGCGACGGCACCTACGCGACGCCCGCGCAGCGGCCGGGCCGCCCGACCGAGAAGTTCGCCACCGGGGTCGCCCAGAAGTGCACGCTGTGCTACGACCGCCTGGTCGAGGACCAGATCCCGGCGTGCGCGCAGACCTGCCCGACCACGTCGATCAAGTTCGGCGACCACGACGACCTGGTCATCACGGCGCGGGAACGGGTGGCCGCGCTGCGCGCCCAGGGGCTCACGGAGGCCCGCCTCTACGGGGCGAACGAACACGACGGCGTGGGTGGCACCGGGTCGATCTTCCTGCTGCTCGACGAGCCCGAGGTCTACGGCCTGCCGCCGGACCCGCGGGTGTGCACGGCCGACCTGCCCCAGATGTTCAAACGAGCCGGCGTGGCCGCGGCGGGCATGTTCGCCGCCGCGGCGCTGGCCTTCTGGAAAGGCCGGTGAAAAGCCTATGAGCACTTCGGAATACGACAGCCTGCGCCCGCCCGAGCCCGCCGTCGGTCGGCGCAAGCGGCAGCGCAGGGGCCGCCGGGGCGGCGGCAGGAGTTTTGATGGTTCCCGCGAGACGCCGGTGGTGCCCGAAGCGGAATTCAGCTCCTACTACGGGCGTCCGGTGGTCAAGCCGCCGCCCTGGGAGTCCGAGGTGGCCGCGTACCTGTTCCTGGGCGGCGTCGCGGGCGGCTCCGGCCTGCTGGCGGCCGGCGCGCAGCTCACCGGCCGCACCAGGCTGCGCCGCAACACCCGCCTCACCGGCTTGGCGGCCGTCCTGTTGAGCCTCGTCGCGCTGGTGAAGGACCTGGGCCGGCCCGAGCGGTTCCTGCACATGCTGCGCACGTTCAAGCTCACCTCGCCGATGAACCTCGGCTCGTGGATCCTGACCTCCTTCAGCGCCGGGATCGGGGTGGCCGCCGCGTCCGAGGTCGATCGGATGACGGGGGAGCGGCTACCGCTGGGGCCGCTGCGGCCGGTGCTGCGCGCCGTCGAGGGGCCGGCCGGCCTGGAGGCGGCGCTCCTCGCCCCGCCGCTGGCCGTCTACACCGCGGTGCTGCTTTCCGACACGGCCACGCCGACCTGGAACGCCGCCCACGAGGACCTGCCGTTCGTGTTCGTCAGTTCGGCGAGCCTGGCCGCGTCGGGGTTGGCGATGCTCACCACCCCGGTCGACGAGGCCGGCCCGGCCCGCACACTGGCCATGCTCGGCGTGATCGGTGACCTGGTGGCGACGAGGCTGATGGAGCGCCGGATGGACCCGGTCGCCGCCGAACCGCTGCACCACGGCGCCCCGGGCCGGATGCTGCGGTGGAGCGAACGGCTGGTGATCGCCGGCGGGTTGGGCACTCTGCTCGGGGGCCGCAACCGCGCCGTCGCGGCGGTGTCCGGCCTGGCGCTGGCGACGGCGTCCGCCCTGACCCGGTTCGGCGTGTTCGAGGCTGGGCTGGAATCGGCGCGCCACCCCCGCTACACGATCGAGCCGCAGAAACGCCGGCTGGCGGCGCGCCGCGCGGCGGGCGTCACGGGGGACTCGATCACCACCGCGGGCTGAGCGGCGCGCTAAGGCGCAGGGGCCCCAGGTCGCGAGCGTAACGTCACCGCGATTCTGGGCCCCATTTTTCGCAGTGCCGTTACGCTCGCGACGGGGGTGGCCCGGCGCGGCGGTTTGCGCCCGGCGGGCCGGGGTAACCATAGCAGCATGACGCATTTTGGCTACACTCTGATGACCGAACAGAGTGGACCCAAAGACCTTGTCCGCCAAGCTGTTTCCGCCGAAGAGCGGGGTTTCGACTTCGAGGTGTGCAGCGACCACTTCTCCCCCTGGCTGACATCGCAGGGGCATGCGCCCAACGCCTGGACCGTGCTGGGCGCGGTGGCGCACGCCACCGAACGGGTGGACCTCTACACGTATGTGACGTGCCCGACGATGCGGTATCACCCGGCCGTCGTCGCCCAGCAGGCCGCCACCGTGCAGATCCTGTCCGATGGCCGGTTCACGCTCGGCCTCGGCACCGGCGAGAACCTCAACGAGCACATCGTCGGCCGGGGCTGGCCCACCGTCGAGCGCCGGCAGGACATGCTGCGCGAAGCGATCAAGATCATCCGCGAGCTGTTCGGCGGCCAGCTGGTGAACTTCAGCGGCGACTACTTCCAGGTGGACTCCGCACGCTTGTGGGACGTGCCCGAGGTCCCGGTCGGCATCGCGGTGGCGATGGGCGGCGCCAAGGCCATCGACAAATTCGGCCGGCTGGCCGACCACTTCGTTGCGGTCGAGCCGGACGGGGAGCTCGTCGACGCCTGGCACGCCGCGCGGCAGGCCGGCAACCTCGCCGGCGGCGGCCGCGTCGTCGGCCAGATCCCCGTGTGCTGGGACCCCGACCGCGACACCGCGATCCAACGCGCCCATGACCAGTTTCGCTGGTTCGCCGGGGGCTGGAAGGTCAACGCCGACCTGCCGACGCCGGCCGGCTTCGCCGGCGCGACCCAATTCGTCCGCCCCGAAGACGTCGCCGAGTCCATCCCCTGCGGGCCCGACCTCGATGCGATCGTCGAGGCCGTCCGGCCCTACTGGGAGGCCGGATTCACCGACGTGGCGCTGGTCCAGGTCGGCGGGGAATCCCAGGACCTCTTCCTCAAAGAAGCCGCCGAACCTTTGCTTGCCGCACTGCGCAGCGCAGCAAACTGATCCCACGTTTGGGCGGTATCGGCCCGGGTATCCGGCCTCAATCGCGCGTCCACCGAGTACGGGCCGGTGTGGCGCGCGAACGATCTGCAGAGCGGCTGTCCGCCAGCAACTGTGACCGATTTGTGTTCGCCGCAAGGCAAGGAGAGCTGACGATGGGCAATGGATCCGCCAACACCACCTCGGCCCTGGTGAAGGCGCTCAGCGGCGCCAGCTTCGGACTGGGCCTGAGCGAGTTGGTGGCCCCCGGAAAAGTTGCCGCAGTGGCGGGTGTCGACGACACCGCCCGGTCGCGGCGGGTCATCCGCGCGCTGGGCACGCGGGAATGCGGCCACGGTGCGGCGCTGCTGGCCGGTCCCGACAAGCTGGTGTGGACCCGGGTGGTCGGCGACGTCCTGGACATGGGCCTGCTGGTGGCCGGGGTGGCCGCGCGCGGCCCGGGGCGGCGACGGCAGGGCGCCATCTCGGCGGTGTTGCTCACCGGCATAGCGGGACTCGACGTGTACACGGCCCTGCGCACGGTCAACGGCGGCGGCCGGCACGTCAACAAGGCCCGGCACCGCACCCTGCGCGCGGCGGTCACCGTGCGGCGCCCGCCCGAGGAGGTGTACCGCTTTTGGCGCGACCTAAAAAACCTGCCCAGCTTCATGCACCACCTGCAGGAGGTCACCCCCGGCGCCGACGGACAGTCGCACTGGGTCGCCAACGCCCCGGCCGGACAGTCGGTGCAGTGGGACGCGCAGATCACCGAGGACGACACCAATAGGCGGATCGCGTGGCAGTCGCTGCCCGGCTCGGTGATCGAGAACGGTGGCAGCGTCGAGTTCACGCCGACCGCCACCGGCGACGGCACGGAAGTCCGCGTCAGGATCGGCTATCACATCCCCGGAGGCCTGTTCGGAAAGGCCGCGGCAAGCCTGTTCGGCGAGTCCCCCGAACAACAAGTGAACGACGACCTCCGGCGTTTCAAGCAGATTCTCGAAACCGGCCAGGTGCTGCGTTCGGACGGGTCCCCCGAAGGGGCCGCGGCGGCCAGGCAGCTGCACCAGCAGCCCGCTCAACCCAACAAAGGAGCAAGCCTATGAGGGCCACCGTCTACGCGGGCCGCAACAGCGTCCAGGTGGAGTCCGTTCCGGACCCCAAGATTCTCAACGATCGCGACGCCATCGTGCGCATCACCTCCACGGCGATCTGCGGTTCCGATCTTCACCTGTACGACGGCTACATCCCCACCGTCAAGCACGGCGACGTGCTCGGGCACGAATTCATGGGCGAGGTGGTCGAAGTCGGCAAGGCGGTCAACAACCTGGCCGTCGGTGATCGGGTGGTGGTGCCGTTCCCGATCGCGTGTGGGGCATGCTCTGCCTGCCGGCGCGACCTGTACTCACTATGCGAGAACTCCAATCCGAACGCCGGAATCGCCGAGAAATTCATGGGTCACTCCCCGGCCGGCCTGTTCGGGTACTCGCACATGCTCGGCGGCTTCGCCGGCGGT
>NZ_LZJG01000564.1:0-719 GCF_001667785.1 Mycobacterium sp. E3247
AATGGCGAGAAGTGGTACACCTCAGGGGCGTCCATTTCTCAGCTGGCACTGGTGATGGCCAAGACCGATCCCGACGCCCCTCGTCATCGGCAATACACCACCTTCTTGGTGGAGCTGCCCAACGCGGGTTTCGATATCGTCCGCAATATCCCTATCATGGGCGAATCCGATATCCCCACCTACCAGGGCGAAATCCAGATGGGCCACGCCGAAGTGCGCATCAACGACCTCGTTGTCCCCCACGAGAACATTCTCGGCGGACTTGGACAGGGCTTTGCGATGGGGCAGCATCGGCTCGGATACGGCCGGCTCCGGCACGGGATGTGGAGCGTGGCCAAAGCTCAGGCAGCCTTGGATATGGCCACCGCACGTGCGTGCGAGCGTGTCACCTTCGGCAAGCGCGTCGCCGATCGGCAAGGCATCCAGTGGATGCTCGCCGATTGCGCCGAGAAGCTCTACATCACGCGACTGATGATCCTGCACCTGGCCTACAAAATGGAGCACGGGCACGACCTGCGCATCGAGAACTCGATGGCCAAAACCTATATCGCCAACATGCTGATCGAGGTGATCGACACGGCGTTGCAGATACACGGGTCCTTGGGCTACACCCACGACCTGCCGTTGGCGGCCTGGCTCTCAGAGGCGAGAATGAGCCGCATCGTCGACGGCCCCGATGAGGTGCACCGCTGGACGGTGGGGCGCAACGTCGTCAAGGC
>NZ_LZJG01000565.1:0-601 GCF_001667785.1 Mycobacterium sp. E3247
CCAGACCGCGTCCACCGAGTTGCCCGTGGCGACCACGCGGCACTGCACGTACTTGTTGGCATCGGCGCCGGTCTTGCACTGGCTCAGGTCGAATCCGGGCGCGGAGTAACCGCTTGTGTTCGACTGCGACTGGTCCATGACGCGGCCCGGATCGACGCCCAACAGCAGCGCGCCGATGAGGATGAGCAGCCCGAGGCCGCCGCCGCCGAGCGCCATGCCCATGCCGCCCCCCGACGAGGACGCGGTGCTGGTGTCGATCTGCATACCCTCGTTGAAGGTCACGGCAGGCTCCTAATGTTGCTGGGTCGCGGAGTAGCGGGCATCGGTGTAGCTGCGCAGGTTGCGCAGGAATCGGCGAAGGCCCAGGTTCAGCAGCGGCCCCACCAGGTACATCGCCAGCCGCGCCGGGCCCGCGGGCTTCTGCGCCATGGTCCACGTCAGCCGGCAACCACCGGGGATGGCCTCGACCCGGTAGTCCTCGGCGAACGCGGCGACGGCCTGCGTCGAGCATTCGTTGAACCGGAAAGCCATGTGGCTGAACGGCTCCCACGCCAGGAATTCCTCATTGCCGACCATGCCGCCGCGCATCTCGACGACGCGG
>NZ_LZJG01000566.1:0-668 GCF_001667785.1 Mycobacterium sp. E3247
GCGCGCCGCTGAATGCGGTGATGCAGACCCCGGGTGCGGTAGGGCTGGCCGAACACCCGCATCGGCTCGCTGTAGAACACCTTCTTGGTCAGGTCCACGAGCACCAGATAGACGACGATGAACATGGCCAGCGCCACGTAAAACTGCCATGGCAGCGGGGTGAAGCCCAGTTTGCGGCCAAGCGGCGTGACGGTCAGCGCGATGCCGATCACGTCCACTGACATCAGCGTGACCGAAAGCAGAGCGCCGGGCCTGCTGCGCAGAAATGGCACCCTGCGGGTGCGGATCGCGAACACGATAAACGTCTGGGTGAGAATGTTTTCCAAGAACCAGCCGGTGTGGAACGCCACTTCGCCAGCGTGCAGGATGCCGACCATGAATCCGAAGGTCAAGAAGTCGAACAGCGAGTTAATCGGGCCGAACGTCAGCATGAACCTGCGGATGAACGCGACGTTCCAGTGCGACGGCGCATTCTGCTGCTCCTCATCGACCCGATCGCTGGGGATCGCCAGCTGCGAGGAGTCGTATAACAGGTTGTTCAGCAGGATCTGGCTGGGCAGCATCGGCAGGAACGGCAGCAGGGCCGATGCGGCCGCGGCGCTGAACATGTTCCCGAAGTTGCTCGACGTGCCCATCAGCACGTACTTGATGGTGTTGGCGAATATGCG
>NZ_LZJG01000567.1:0-30763 GCF_001667785.1 Mycobacterium sp. E3247
GGCCGGCAAGCTCCGCGTCGAGCACCGGCAGGCCTCGCTGGAGGAGCTGGGCCGGCTCGCCGACCCCCCGATGACGAAAGACGCTGTCGCCGGCCGCATTAGGCGGCTGCTGTCGATGGCCGATCGCAAGGCGAAAATCGAGGGCATCCCGGACACCGAATCGGCGGTGACTCCGGATTTGCTGGAAGACGCGTAACCGGTAGCGTCAATCGCTGTTCGCGACGGGTGGGTGGGGGCTACGGTCGGGTGATGAAGCGGCTTTCGAGCGTTGATGCGGCGTTTTGGTCGGCCGAGACCGCGGGCTGGCACATGCATGTGGGCGCACTGGCGATTTGCGACCCGAAGGATTCGCCGGAGTACAGCTTCCAGCGGCTCCGCGAGTTGATCGTCGAGCGGCTGCCCGAGCTGCCGCAGCTGCGGTGGCGGGTCACCGGTGCGCCGCTCGGGCTGGACCGGCCGTGGTTCGTCGAAGACGAGGAGTTGGACATCGACTTCCACATCCGGCACATCGCCGTGCCGGCGCCCGGCGGCCGCCGCGAGCTGGAGGAATTGGTGGGCCGGCTGATGTCCTACAAGCTGGACCGTGCCCGGCCGTTGTGGGAGATGTGGGTGATCGAGGGCGTGGAGGGCGGCCGGGTCGCGTCGCTGACCAAGATGCACCACGCCATCGTCGACGGCGTCTCCGGCGCCGGCCTGGGGGAGATCCTGTTGGACGTCACGCCGGAACCGCGCCCGCCGCAACGGGAAACAGTCGGTTCGCTGGTGGGCTCACGGATTCCGGGCATCGAACGGCGGGCGGTGGGCGCGCTCATCAACGTCGGAGTCAAGACGCCCTTCCGCATCGCCAGGCTCGTGGAGCAAACCGTGCGCCAGCAGATCGCCGCGCTTGGCGTGAGCGGCCGGCCCCCACGGTATTTCGAAGCCCCCAAGACCCGGTTCAACGCGCCCGTGTCCCCGCACCGGCGGATCACCGGCTGCCGTGTCGAGCTGGCCCGGGCCAAGGCCGTCAAGGACGCCTACGGTGTCAAGCTGAACGACGTCGTGCTGGCGCTGGTGGCCGGCGCCGCCCGGGAGTACTTGCAGAAGCGTGGTGAGCTGCCCGCCAAACCGCTCATCGCCCAGATCCCCGTCTCGACCCGCACCGACGACGACAAGGATGACGTCGGCAACAAGGTGAGCTCGATGACCGTGTCGCTGGCCACCGACGTCGACGACCCCGCCGAGCGGCTGCGGGCCATCCACGAAAGCACCCAGAACGCCAAGCTGATGGCCAAGGCGTTGTCGGCGCACCAGATCATGGGCCTGACCGAGACCACGCCGCCGGGGTTGCTGCAGTTGGCCGCGCGGGCCTACACCGCCAGCGGGCTGTCGCGAAACCTGGCGCCTATCAACCTGGTTGTCTCGAATGTGCCGGGCCCGCCGTTCCCGTTATACATGGCCGGCGCCAAGCTGGATTCGCTGGTGCCGCTCGGTCCGCCGGTCATGGACGTCGCCCTGAACATCACCTGCTTCTCCTACACCGACTACCTGGACTTCGGTTTCGTGACGACGCCCGAGGTGGCCAACGACATCGACGACATGGCGGACCGGATCGAGCCGGCGCTCACCGAGCTCGAGAAGGCGGCCACGCGGGAGTGAGCTAGCGGCGATCGCGAGCGCGGCGTAGCCGGGCGAAGTCGGGTCGCCGCCGTCAGCATTGGCGGCGATCGCGAGCGCGGCGTAGCCGGGCGAAGTCGGGTCGCCGCCGTCAGCGTTCTCTGCCAAGGTCTGCGCGCGCTCCTCATCCCTGCGCGCGGAACAGCTGTGGGACTTTATGCCCTATCCGCGACTCGGCGTGCGGCCATAATTAGAACAAGTTGCAGAACGGCTATTAATGCGCCTGTCCAGCGAAAACAACAAAATACTCGATCAACATCGCAACGTGCTCTAGTCCTCTGACTAAGTCCGCACGGGTGGAGGTAGCAGTGACGACCATTCAAGAAGTCGATGCCCAGTCCGTTCTGGCCGCCATCGACGACTTGCTGCCCAAGCTGCGGCAGCGGGCGCAGGAGACCGAGGAGCTGCGGCGGCTGCCGGACGCCACCGTCAGCGAACTGCAGGAAATCGGTTTCTTTCGTCTGCTGCAACCGGGGCAGTGGGGCGGGATGCAGTGTGATCCGACGGTGTTCTTCGAGGCCGTCCGGCGCCTGGCCAGTGCGTGCGGGTCGACCGGGTGGGTGGCGTCGATTCTGGGCGTGCACAACTGGCATGCGGCACAGTTCGACCAGCAGGCCCAGCACGACGTATGGGGCGAGGACGCCAACGTGCGCATCTCCTCCTCATATGCCCCCATGGGTGCGGGCCAGGTGGTCGACGGTGGTTATCTGGTCAATGGCTCGTGGAACTGGTCGTCGGGTTGCGACCATGCCACGTGGACCTTCGTCGGTGGCCCGGTGATCAAGGACGGCCAGCCGGTCGACTTCGGCAGCTTCCTGATCCCCAAAAGCGATTACCGCATCGACGACGTCTGGCATGTCGTCGGCCTGAAGGGCACCGGCAGCAACACCCTGGTCATCAGGGACGTGTTCGTGCCCCGGCACCGGTTCCTGTCCTACAAGGCGATGAACGACCACACCGCCGGCGGTTTGGTGACCAACACCGCCCCGGTCTACCAGATGCCATGGGGCACCATGCATCCCACCACGATCACTGCACCCATCGTCGGCATGGCATACGGCGCCTATGAATCCCATGTCGAGCATCAAGGCAAGCGGGTGCGCGCGGCGTTCGCGGGGGAGAAGTCCAAAGACGACCCCTTCGCCAAGGTCCGTATTGCCGAGGCGGCCAGCGATATCGACGCCGCGTGGCGGCAGCTGATGGGCAACGTCGGCGACGAGTACGCGTGTCTGGTGGCGGGCCGGGAGGTCCCGTTCGAGCTGCGGGCCCGGGCCCGTCGCGACCAGGTGCGCGCCACCGCCCGCGCGGTCGCCTCGATCGACCGGCTGTTCGACGCCTCGGGCGCCACCGCGTTGGCCAATAGCGCTCCGATTCAACGGTTTTGGCGTGATGCGCACGCCGGCCGGGTGCACGCCGCCAACGATCCCGAGCGGGCCTACCTGATCTTCGGCAACCACGAATTCGGGTTGCCACCCGCCGACACGATGGTCTAACTCAACGCTGGTCTGACTCGCAGAGGAGCCACCGATGACCTGCCCACATCTTCCCCCCGGATTCGACCCGACCGACCCGGACATCTACGCCGAGCGACTGCCCGTCGAGGAGCTCGCGGAACTCCGCCGCAACGCACCCATCTGGTGGTGTGACCAGCCCATCGGCAAGGGCGGCTTCAACGACGGCGGCTTCTGGGTGGTGACGAAACACAAGGACGTGAAAGAGGTCTCGCTGCGCAACGACGTCTTCTCCAGTTGGCTCAACGGTGCCATTCCCCGCTTCGCCGACGACATGAGCCGCGAGGACATCGACTTGCAGCGGCTCGTCCTGCTCAACATGGACCCGCCGCACCACACTCGGCTGCGCAGGATCATCTCCCGCGGGTTCACGCCGCGCGCGATCGGCCGGCTGCGTGACGAGCTCAACGAGCGGGCCCAGGCCATCGCCAAGGCCGCTGCCGCCGAGGCGTCCGGCGATTTCGTCGAGCAGGTGGCGTGCGAACTGCCGCTGCAGGCCATCGCCGAGCTGCTTGGCGTGCCGCAGGAGGACCGTACCAAGCTGTTCCGGTGGTCCAACGAGATGACCGGCGCCCAGGATCCCGAGTACGCGCATATCGACCCCAAGGTGTCGTCGGCCGAGGTGCTGGCCTACGCCATGAAAATGGCCGAGATCAAGGCCCGCGATCCCGGCGACGACATCGTGACCACGCTGATCCAGGCGGACATCGACGGCGAGAAGCTCTCCGACGACGAATTCGGGTTCTTCGTGATGATGCTGGCGGTCGCCGGCAACGAGACCACCCGCAACTCGATCACCCAGGGCATGATGGCGTTCGCCGACTTCCCCGACCAGTGGGAGCTCTACAAGAAGGAGCGCCCGGAGACCGCGGCAGACGAGATCGTCCGGTGGGCCACCCCGGTCACCGCATTCCAGCGCACCGCCAACCAGGACACCGAGCTGTCCGGGGTGAAGATCAAGGAGGGCCAGCGGGTGTTGATGTTCTACCGCTCGGCCAACTTCGACGAGGACGTCTTCACCGATCCGTTCAGGTTCGACATTCTTCGAAACCCCAACCCGCACGTCGGGTTTGGCGGCACCGGCGAGCATTACTGCATCGGCGCCAACCTGGCCAAGTTGACGATCAACCTGATGTTCAACGCCATCGCCGACCACATGCCCGACCTCACGCCCCTCGCAAAACCGGAGCGCATTCGGTCGGGTTGGCTCAACGGCATCAAGCACTGGCAGGTCGACTACACCGGCGGGTGCCCCGTCGCGCACTGAATGGCGCGACTATTGGCGCTGTGCAACCTTAGGCCGCAGGTTCTCTTCCACCTCGGTGCGCCAGTGCTTGTTCGCGGCGGTGGTGTCGACCTCATACTCGAAGCGGTCGGTCATCTGAGGCGTGACATCGGCGGCATCCAGATAGAACTGCTGATACCAGCGGCGCAGCTGATAGACCGGGCCGTCCTCTTCGACCAGCAACGGGTTTTCGATTCGCGTCTTGTGCTTCCAGATCTCGACATCCTGCAGGAAGCCCATGGTGACGCCCTCGGTGAAGGCTTTGGACAGCTTGTCGGTGGCGTCCTCGTCCATGCCTTCGGGCTTTTGCACGATGACGCCCCACTGCAGCATGAAGGAGTTCTGCGTGACGGGGTAGTGGCAGTTGACGAGGATCGTTTCCACCTTGTAGCCGCCGTAGCTGTTGTGCAGCCAGTTGATCATGAACGACGGGCCGAAGTAGGAGGCCTCGGAGTCCAGCGTCTGTTGGCCGGTGTAGTGCGAGCCGCCGAGGTGCACATCGGGCCGGCCGACGGTGCGCAGGTACTGCGAAGCGATGTGGCCCTCGAAGACATTCTTGAAGTACGTCGGGAAGCCATAGTGGATGTAGAAGAAATGCGCCATGTCGACGATGTTGTCGACGATCTCGCGGCAGTTCGAACCCTCGATGAGCTGACTGCTCCACCGCCAGTCGGTCCATGCGTCGCTGGCGGCCTCGGGGATGTCGGGAATCTGCAATTCCGGTGCGGGCGGGTTGCCCTCGTGGTCGTGCCAGACGAACAACAGCCCGTTGTGCACCTCGGTGGGCCAGGAGCGCGTGCGCGCCATTCGTGGACTGCGCTTGGCATACGGCACCTCTTTGCACCTGCCGTCGCCGCCCCACCGCCAGTCGTGAAACGGGCACGCGACGGTATCGCCCTTGACCACGCCCTGCGACAAGTCCCCGCCCATGTGCCGGCAGTAGGCGTCGAGGACGTGCAGATTGTGTTCGGTGTCGGCGAAGACGACAAGCTTGGTGCCGAAGATATTGACCGGGTGGGGCTTGCCGTCCAGGAAGTCCTTGACCACGCCCAGGCAGTGCCAGCCGCGAGCGAACCGGGTCGGCAACGTTCCGACGTCGATCTCTCGGACGCCGATGCCAGCGGTATCGATGCTCACTTCACGCCTCCAGTAGCTCACCGGCCGAACTAGAACACGTTATAGTTTCCGCCCGTGGCTGCGGCGTGGATGCAGGCTAAAGCCCCTAGATATGTGACTTATTGCCCTAGTGGTGAAGCCTTACTGGGCCAATCGCCGGCGTTATCCGGGTTCGTCGTCGTCGGCGTCTTCGAGGAGTCGTTCGGGGTGGTGGTAGGTGTTGGTGCGGGGTTGGCCGCGGTCGAGGTGGGGTGGGGGGATCCATTCGGTTTCGCCTCGGGCGTTGGTGCGGGTGGTCCAGCCGTGTTCGGCGAGTCGGTTGTCGGGTCCGCAGGCCAGGGTGAGGTCGTCGATGTCGGTGCGGCGGGTGGTGGTCCAGCCTGTGACGTGGTGGACCTGGCTGTGGTAGGCCGGGGCGTCGCAGCCGGGCTTGGTGCAGCCGCGGTCCTTGGCGTAGAGCATGATTCGCTGCGCAGGCGAGGCCAGTCGCTTGGTGTGGTAGAGCGCCAGCGACCGGCCCTTGTCGAAGATCGCCAGGTAATGGTGGGCGTGGGTGGCCCAGCGGATCACATCCGACATGGGTACCAGGGTGCCGCCGGCGGTCAGCGCCTTGCCGGCGGCCGCCTCGAGGTCGTGCAAGGTGGTGGTGACCACGATCGACACCGGCAACCCGTTGTGTCGGCCCAGCTTTCCCGAGGCCAGCAGGCCGCGCAGCCCGGCCAGGACGGCGTCGTGGTTGCGCTGGGCCACCGATCGGGTGTCGCGGCGCACGGCGTCTTCGTCGGGGGTGTCGTCGACGATCGGGGTTTCGTCGTCGGGGTTGCACACTCCGGGGCGGCGAGCTTGGCCAGCATGGCCTCGATCGCGGCGCGCAGCTCCGGGGTCACCAGCCCGTTCAGCCGTGACATGCCATCGCACTCCTGGGCGCCCAACGTGATGCCGCGTTTGCGGGCCCGCTCGGCGTCGCTGAAGTCCCCGTCGGGGTGCAGCCAATCCATCACCCGCTGGGCGTATTTCGCCAGCTCGTCGGGGCGATAGCCGGCGGCCTTGCCGGCCAGGTCGGCCTCGGCGGCCTGGCGGGTCAGCGCGTCGACCTCGGCCGGCAGGTGGGTGAAAAAGCTGCGGATCACCTTGATGTGTCCGTCGCCGATCAGCCCGGCGCGCTGCCCGGCGGCGGTCGCGGAAAGCCGCGGCGCCAACGGCTCACCGGTCAACGCGCGGCGCTCACCCAGGTCGTGGGCCTCGGCGATGCGCCGGCCGGCCTCGGCTTTGGTGATGCGCAACCGGTCGGCCAGCCCCACACGCAGCGAACCGCCCAACTGCTCCGGGCTGGCCTGGGCGTCGAGCTGGTTGATCAACGCGTGCTGAGGCGCGCGCAGCTGGCGGGCCACCCGCTCCACCCGCTCCAGGGCAGCCAACCGCTCCGGGGTGGTCAGCACGTCAAAAGACAACCCGCACAGGCGGTCCGCATCGCAATCGAGCGCGTCGATGACCTCGACGATCTCCTCACGACTACTGCCACCCATACCCCAAACCCTAGAAACACCCACCGACAAAAAACGCCACGTTGTGACCACAGAAACCAAAGTGACACAAGGGATTTGCGAGAGCGCACCAGCGGCCCGCTAGCCGCGGGCGGGGCGGGTTCGTCGTGTAGATCCAGGACAGGAACCGCGCGAGAGCGCACGAGCGGCCCGCTAGTCGCGATCGGGCGGGGTTGTCGCGTACACCCAGGACAGGAACCGCGCGACGGCCTCCGCGGACCGATGCGCACGGGGCGAGCTGAAGATGTCGAAAGCGTGTTGCGCGCTGGGCAATTCGGCGTAGGCGACCGGGGACTTAGACACCGCGCGCAGCTCCTCGATGAACTCCTGGGCTTCGCCGACGGGGATCAGGGAGTCGTCGCGGCCGTGCAGGACGAAGAACGGGGGCGCGTCGGCGTGCAGCCGGCGGATCGGCGAGGCGTCGATGTAGACGTCGCGGTGCGAGCTGAATCCCCGCTTCACCACGAACTTTTCGAGCAGCGAGATAAACTCGGGACGACCCTCGCCTTGGGTGGAGAACCAGTCGTAGCGGCCGTAGATCGGGACCGCGGCCGCCACCGACGTGTCGGCGTCCTCGAAGCCGGGCTGGAATGACGGGTCGTTGGGGGTCAGCGCCGCCAGCGCGCACAGGTGCCCGCCCGCGGAACCGCCGGTGACGGCGACGAATTCGGGGTCACCGCCGTAGTCGGCGATGTTCTCCTTGACCCAGGCCAACGCCCGCTTGACGTCGACGATGTGGTCGGGCCAGGTGTGGCGGGGCGAGACGCGGTAACCGATCGACACGCACACCCACCCGCGGGCGGCCAGGTGGCTCATCAGCGGGTAGGCCTGTGGCCGGCGCATCCCGATCATCCAGGCGCCTCCGGGCACTTGGAGCAGCACGGGAGCCTTGGCGTCGCGCGGCAGGTCGCGGCGGCGCCAGATGTCGGCGAGGTTGGCGCGGCCGTTCGGGCCGTAGGACACCACGTTGGTCTTCTCGACGTAGCGCCGGCGCGCCACCGTGTTGCCCAGGGGCAGGCTGCGCCGCCCGCTGCGGGTGGGTTTGGCGTGGGGCAGGTCGTTCAGCGCCTCGGCGTAGTCGTGGCCGAGCTGCTCGCGCAGGCCCGCCTCCAGCACCGGGCCCGGGGTGGTGATGCCGCGGTAGCGGATCACTCCCAGGATCGCCCACGACGCCGCGGTCATGGCCAGCGCCGCCTTGCCGCGCCGTCCCGCGAAGTGGCCCAGCCGCGCGCGCCGCACTGCGTCCAGCAGCGAGACGGAGAAGTAGATGCCGGGCACCTCCGACGTCGGCCAGCCGAACCAGAAGACCAGCACGGTGCTGTAGCCCTTGCGGGCCAGCGGCCGTAATCCATTGGCGGCGTTGGCCAGTTCGAGCGCGGCCCGCGCCAATGGGCGGGGGCGCACCAAAGGACGCACCAGGCGGCGCGGCAACCGGCGCATCAGCCCTTGACCCGCGACTGCAGTTCGTTGCGCTGGATCTTGCCGGTGCTGCCGCGGGGGAGTTCGTCCAGCACGGCGATCTCGCGGGGCACCTTGTAGTTGGCCAGGTTTTCCCGGACGTGTTGTTTGAGGGCCTCGGGTGTGGCCTCCTTGTCGAGGGAAGCGCCCGGGCTCAACACCACGAATGCCGCCAGCCGCTGCCCGTACTGCTCGTCGTCGACGCCGATCACCGCGGCCTCGGCCACGTCGGGGTGGGCCGCCAGCGTCTTCTCCACCTCGATCGGGTAGACGTTCTCGCCGCCGGAGACGATCATCTCGTCGTCGCGACCCACGACGAACAATCGGCCGGCGTCGTCCAGGTAGCCGACGTCGCCCGACGACATGAAGCCGGCGTGGAAGTCTTTCGTGGTGCCCGACGTGTAGCCCTCGAACTGGGTGTCGTTGCGGACGTAGATGGTGCCGACCTCGCCGGTGGACAGCTCGTTGAATTCGCTGTCCAGGATCCGGATTTCGGTTCCGCCCGCGGCCCGGCCCGCGGTGTCGGGTGCCGCGCGCAGGTCGGACGGGGTGGCGGTGGCGATCATGCCGGCCTCGGTGGCGTTGTAGTTGTTGTAGATCACGTCGCCGAATTCATCCATGAACGCGATGACGACATCGGGCCGCATGCGCGAGCCGGACGCGGCCGCGAAGCGCAATGACTTGCAGCTGTACCGCTTTCGCACTTCGGGCGGCAGTTCCATGATGCGATCGAACATCACCGGCACCACCGCCAGACCGGTCGCCTGGTTCCGGTCGATGAGGTCCAGCGTCGCCTCCGGGTCGAACTTGCGCCGGGTGACCACCGTGCACGCCATCGACGCCGCGAAGATCAACTGCGAGAAGCCCCAGGCGTGGAACATCGGCGCCACGATCACCACCGTCTCCTCGGCGCGCCACGGCGTGCGGTCGAGGATGGCCTTGAGCGTGCCGATGCCGGCGTTTCCGCCGGTTTGGTTGGCCCCCTTGGGGGTTCCCGTCGTGCCGGAGGTCAGCAGAATCATCCTGCCCTTGCGGTCGGCGCGTTCGGGCTGGCGGCCGGCGTGCTCGGTGATGAGCTTCTCGACGGTCAGCTCGTGGCCGCCGTCGGTCCAGGCCACGATGCGGGTGGCGTCCGGCTTGTCGGCCAGCGCGCGGTCCACCGTCTCGGTGAACTCCTCGTCGTAGACGACGGCGTCGACGCCTTCGCGGTTGACCACCTCGGCCAGCGCTGGCCCGGCGAAGGACGTGTTGAGCAGCACGACGTCCGAGCCGATCCGGTTGGCGCCCACCACCGCCTCGACGAACCCGCGGTGGTTGCGGCACATGACCCCGACGACCTTGGGAGTCCCCGAGGGCAATCCCTGCAGCGCCGCGGCGAACGCGTTGATCCGCTCGTCGAGCTGGCGCCAGGTCAGGGTGCCGAGTTCGTCGACCAGGCCCGCCCGGTCCGGGCAGCGTTGGGCCGCGGTGGCAAAGCCCACGGTCATCCCCATGCCCTCGCGGCGCATGGCCGCGGCCATCTTCAAGTAGCGGTCGGGCCGCATCGGCGCGATCATGCCGGCGCGCCTCAGGGTCGTGATGATGCCGACGGCGTCGTTGACGGGACCAAGGAGGGAAGCCACGGCTCAGCCGAGTATCGGGAAGCGTCGCTTGGCGGCCAGGTCTGTGAGGGCCTGCTGCATCACCGACCGCACGTGCTCGTCGACCTCGTCGACGTCCGGGTCGTCACCGAACTCGGCGGCGATGTCAATCGGCTCGAGCACCTGGGTGACGATCTTGGTGGGCAGCGGCAGGTTGGGCGGGATCACGGCACTGAATCCGAAGGGGAAGCCGAACGACAGCGGCAGGATGGCGCTGCGCAGGAGGCGCTTGACCCCCAGCCGCTCGGCCAGCCAGGTGCCGCGTGACAGGTAGAGCTGCGTCTCCTGCCCGCCGATGGACACGGCGGGCACGATGGGAACGCCCGTCTCGATCGCGGTCCTCACGTATCCCTTGCGGCCGTTGAAATCGATGACGTTCTCCGAGAGCGTCGGACGGTAGGCGTCATAGTCGCCGCCGGGGAAGACGATCACGACCCCGCCGGACCGCAGCGCTTGGGCCGCGTTCTCCCGGTTGGCGCGGATGTATCCGGTGCGCCGGAAGAACTCGCCGGTGGGGCCGGTCATCAGGATGTCGTGGCTCAGCGTGTAGACCGGCCGGTCGTAGCCGAACTTCTCATAGAAGTGGACGCTGAAGATGGGGACGTCCATCGGGAACATGCCGCCCGAGTGGTTGCCGACGACCAGCGCCCCGCCGGGGGGGAACGAATCCAGGCCGCGCACCTCCGACCGGAAATAGGCCTTGAGGGCGGGGCGCATCACGCCCATCAGGCGCTGGGTCAAGACGGGGTCGAATTTGCCGATGTCGCCGGCATCGGGGCGATCGTTGTCGGTCACGTTCCTCCCTAGACGCTCCCGCGAGGCCGCTCGAGTGTGGGGGCCGCGTCGCGTTTCTCGATGGTAGCGATCGGGGTACAACCGCCGTCATGGTGCTTATCTCTTTTCGCTGTCCGGGGATATGGTGCCGTCCGGTCGCGGACGCTATTGTTACGACGCCCTAAGTGAAAATCTCGAGAAGCGGGGAGCCGATGGATGTTGCCGGTTTGTCCCACGAGCGCGGCGCCCGGCGCAGCGTCGGCCTCCGTGAGCGGCGCGCTCGTGCGCCCCACGCCGGCGTGGCCCGCCCCGAATCGGGTCGCCCCGCCCCGGGCCCCTCGCCGTCCGCCGACCGGCGCGCGGCCGCCGTGGATCCGGGCGCCCCGGATGCGGCGGATCATCGGCAGGCCGACTATTTCCTCCGGCTGCTCTCGCAGAACCGCAGGCTCATCGAGCAGCGGATCGACGACTATCAGAAGGCGATCGCCACCGCGCAGGCCAACGGCGACGTCGATGCCGTCTGCAACCTTCGGCGCATGGCGCGGATCGAGGAACAGGACCGCGAGAACCTGGACGCCATGCTCGAGAAGCTGCGCCACCGTTTCGCCCGCCGGGCTCCGGGTCAGCCGCCGGCGCCCGCCCCGCGACCGCGCAGCGCGATCCGCTAGCGCGGCATCAATTCACCGGCGGCGCAGCGGTTCTCGCCGCTCGTGCGGCAGCCCGAGGGTGGGCCGCCCCGAATCGGCCCCGCCCGCATCGCCGTCCCGATACATTTGACGGGCCAACTGGTTCTGCCGACACCGAACGAGGCCGCCCATGGGATTCATGACCCCGGACATTCCCGACGTCGACCCCCAGAGCTGGCCCGGTTTGCCGCGATCGACCAGGCGGCAGATCATGACCCGGCACTGGGTCGAACACGGCTTCGGCTCCCCGTACGCGGTCTACCTCTTCTACATCGTCAAGATCGCGGTGTACGTCGTCGGCGCCGCCGCGGTGATCTCGCTGACGCCGGGCCTGGGCGGGCTCGGGCGCATCGCCGACTGGTGGGCGCAGCCGATCGTGTATCAGAAGGTGGTCATCTTCACGCTGCTGTTCGAGATCCTGGGCCTGGGCTGCGGATCGGGGCCGCTGACCGCGCGGTTCTGGCCGGTATTCGGTGGCTTCCTGTATTGGTTGCGGCCCAACACGATTCGCCTGCCCCCGTGGCCCGACAAGATCCCGCTGACCGGTGGCGACAACCGCACCGTCGTCGACGTGGCGCTCTACCTGGTCGTGCTGGTCTCGGGCGCCTGGGCGTTGCTCTCGCCCGGGCGAGGTGGGCCGGTGACCGCCGGCGGCGACGTCGGCCTCATCGATCCCGTCCTGGTGGTGCCGACCATTGTCGCGCTGGCCCTGCTCGGGCTGCGCGACAAGACCGTCTTCCTCGCCGCCCGCGGCGAACACTACGGGCTGACCCTGCTGGTCTTCTTCTTTCCCTTCACCGACCAGATCGCCGCCTTCAAGATCATCATGCTGGCGCTGTGGTGGGGAGCCGCGACGTCGAAACTCAACCACCACTTCCCGTACGTCGTGGCGGTGATGATGAGTAACAGCCCGGTGTTGCGCAGCAGGGCGTTCAACTGGTTCAAGCGCAGGCTCTACCTCGACCCGATAAACGACCTGCGCCCGTCGTGGGTGCCCAAGGTGATGGCCCACGTTGGCGGGACGACGGCGGAATTCTTGGTGCCCTTGGTCCTGGTCTTCTTCGCCGACGGGCACCGGTGGGCGTGGTTTCTCATCGCCTTCATGGTCCTTTTCCACCTCAACATCACTTCCACGATTCCGATGGGAGTTCCGTTGGAGTGGAACGTGTTCTTCCTGTTCTCGCTGTTCTACTTGTTCGGCCACTATGCCGGCGTCACGGCCCTCGGCCTCAGCTCACCGCTGCTGCTGGTCATCCTGATCGCCGCGCTCGCGGTGGTGCCGATCGTGGAAAACCTGTTCCCCAAGCAGATTTCGTTCCTGCCGGCGATGCGCTATTACGCCGGAAACTGGGCCACCAGCCTGTGGTGCCTGCGCGCGGGCGCTGAGGACAAGATCGACGCGGCCATCACCAAGCCCGCGGCGCTGGTCCCCAAACAGCTTGCGCGGCTTTACGATCCGAACACCGCCGAAATGATGATCGACAAGTTGATGGGCTGGCGGTCCATGCACACGCACGGGCGGACGCTCAACGGGCTGGTGGCCCGCGCCCTCGACGGGCTGGATGAGGCGGACTACAAGCTGCGCGACGGTGAGATCATCGCCGGGCCGCTGATCGGATGGAACTTCGGCGAAGGCCACCTGCACAACGAGCAGTTGCTCGCGGCGGTCCAGCGGCGCTGCGGGTTCGACGAGGGCGACGTCCGGGTGATCATTCTGGAAAGCCAGCCGATCCACGTCCAGCGCCAGGAGTACCGCATCGTCGACGCCAAGACCGGCGTGATCGAAGGGGGCTACGTCGACGTGGAAAGCATGCTGGCCCGCCAGCCCTGGCCGGAGCCCGGCGACGAGTACCCCGTGCAGGTCACCACGCGACGCAGCGCCCTATGACCAGGGCGGTGGTGGTCGGCGCCGGCCCCAACGGCCTGGCCGCGGCAATCCACCTGGCGCGCAACGGCGTCGACGTGCAGGTGTTGGAGGCGAGCGACACCGTGGGCGGGGGAGCCCGGTCGGGCGAACTCACCATGCCGGGGGTTATCCACGACCACTGCTCGGCGTTTCACCCGCTGGGCGTCGGTTCGCCGCTGTGGAAGCAGATCGACCTCCAGCGCCACGGGTTGCAGTGGAAGTGGCCGGAGGTCGACTGCGCGCACCCGCTCGACGACGGCACCGCCGGCGTGCTCTACCAGTCGATCGAGGAGACGGTGGCCGGCATGGGGTCCGACGGCCCCCGATGGCGGCGGGCGATCGGTGACCTGGCGTCGGGATTCGACGAGCTGGCCGAGGATCTGCTCGGCCCGGTCCTGGGTGTCCCGCGGCACCCGATGCGGCTGGCCGGCTTCGGGCCGCGGGCGTTGCTGCCGGCCACCACCATGGCCCGCTGGTTTCGCACCGAGCAGGTGCGGGCGTTGTTCGGCGGCTCCGCCGCGCACATCTACACCCGGCTGGATCGCCCGCTCACCGCGTCGCTCGGGCTGATGATCCTGGCCAGCGGGCACCGCTACGGGTGGCCCGTCGCCGAAGGGGGGTCGGGCTCGATCACCCAGGCGCTCGCCGCCGCGTTGACGGAGCACGGCGGCACCATCACCACGGGCGTGCGGGTCGCCGGCCGCAAAGACATTCCCGGCGCCGACATCGTCATGCTCGACCTCAGCCCCGCCGCGGCGCTCGCCATCTACGGCGACGCGATGCCCGGCCGGATCCGGCGGTCGTACCGGCGCTATCGGGCGGGCTCGTCGGCGTTCAAGGTCGACTTCGCCATCGAGGGCGACATCCCGTGGACCAACCCCGATTGCGCCCCGGCCGGCACCGTGCATCTCGGCGGCACGTTCGCCGAGATGGCGGACACGGAACGCCAACGCGCGCAAGGGAAGATGGTCGACCGGCCGTTCGTGCTGGTCGGCCAGCAGTACCTGGCCGACCCGTCCCGCTCGGCGGGCAACGTCAACCCGATCTGGGCGTACGCCCACGTGCCGTTCGGCTACGACGGCGACGCCGCCGCCGCCGTCGTCGCACAGATCGAGCGGTTCGCGCCGGGCTTCCGCGACCGCGTCCTCGCCACCGTCAGCAAGGGCACCGCCGATCTTCAGGCCTACAACGCCAACTTCGTCGGCGGCGACATCATCGGCGGCGCCAACGACGGCCTCCAGGTCATCTTCCGGCCCCGCATCGCCGTCAATCCCTATACGCTCGGCGTACCGGGCGTCTACCTGTGCTCGCAGTCCACGCCGCCGGGGGCGGGCGTCCACGGCCTGTGCGGTTACCACGCCGCGGAGTCGGCGCTGAAGTGGCTGAACAAGCCGCGCCGCGGCTGATGTCACATTGGTCGCGGGAACCGGGGCGGCAACCGCGCAGGTTGCTGATCTAGGCTGACCACGAGCGCGTAATCAGCGGACTCAGTAAAGACATCGTCAAGACAGGGAGAGATCAGTGACGGTCCGAGTAGGCATCAACGGCTTCGGTCGAATCGGACGCAACTTCTACCGGGCCCTGCTGGCCCAGCAGGAGCAGGGCACCGCGGACATCGAGGTGATTGCGGTCAACGACATCACCGACAACCACACACTGGCGCACCTGCTCAAATTCGACTCGATCCTGGGCCGGCTGCCCTACGACGTCAGCCTGGAAGGCCAGGACACCATCGTGGTGGGCCCGCACAAGATCAAGGCGCTCGAGGTCAGAGAGGGCCCGGCGGCGTTGCCCTGGGGTGACCTGGGCGTCGACGTGGTCGTGGAATCCACCGGGCTGTTCACCAACGCGGCCAAGGCCAAGGGCCACCTGGACGCCGGCGCCAAGAAGGTCATCATCTCGGCGCCCGCCACCGACGAGGACATCACCATCGTGCTCGGCGTCAACGACGACAAGTACGACGGCAGCCAGAACATCATCTCCAACGCGTCGTGCACCACGAACTGCCTGGCCCCGGTGACCAAGGTGCTGCAGGACGAGTTCGGCATCGTCAAGGGCCTGATGACCACCGTTCACGCCTACACCCAGGACCAGAACCTGCAGGACGGCCCGCACAAGGACCTGCGCCGGGCGCGGGCGGCGGCGCTGAACATCGTGCCGACCTCGACCGGCGCGGCCAAGGCGATCGGCCTGGTGATGCCCGAGCTGAAGGGCAAGCTCGACGGGTACGCGCTGCGGGTGCCGATCCCCACCGGCTCGGTGACCGACCTCACCGTCGAGCTGGCCAAGTCCGCCAGCGCCGACGGGATCAACGCGGTGTTCAAGGCCGCCGCCGAGGGCCGGCTCAAGGGCATCCTGAAGTACTACGACGCGCCCATCGTGTCCAGCGACATCGTCACCGATCCGCACAGCTCGATCTTTGACTCCGGGCTGACCAAGGTGATCGACAACCAGGCCAAGGTGGTGTCCTGGTACGACAACGAGTGGGGCTACTCCAACCGCCTCATCGACCTGGTCGCGCTGGTCGGCAAGTCGCTGTAAGCCCAAGCAGTCGTGACGATTCCAACTCTGAAAGACCTGCTGGCCGAAGGGGTTTCGGGTCGGGGTGTGCTGGTGCGCTCCGACTTGAACGTCCCGCTCGACGACGGTGCCATCACCGACCCGGGCCGGATCACCGCATCGGTGCCGACGCTGCGGGCGCTCGTCGACGCCGGCGCCAAGGTGGTGGTCACCGCGCACCTAGGCCGGCCGAAGAACGGGCCCGACCCGAAGCTGTCGCTGGCGCCGGTCGCCGCGGCGCTCGGTGAGCACCTGGGCCGGCACGTGCAGCTGGCCGGTGACCCCGATCGTTCCCCAGTCGGTGGCGACGCCCTGGCCCGCGCCGAGGGGCTGACGGACGGCGACGTCCTGCTGCTGGAGAACATCCGCTTCGATCCGCGGGAAACCAGTAAGGACGACGGCGAGCGGCTCGCCCTCGCTCGCGAACTCGCCGAATTGGTCTCGCCCGGGGGGGCTTTCGTCTCCGACGGGTTCGGGGTGGTGCACCGCAAGCAGGCCTCGGTGTACGACGTGGCCACGCTGCTGCCGCACTATGCCGGCACCCTGGTGGCCGACGAGATCCGGGTGCTCGAGCAGCTGACCAGCTCGACCACCCGTCCGTACGCGGTGGTGCTCGGCGGGTCGAAGGTGTCCGACAAGCTCGGCGTCATCGAATCGCTGGCCACCAAGGCCGACAGCATCGTGATCGGCGGCGGGATGTGCTTCACCTTCCTCGCCGCGCAAGGGTTTTCGGTGGGGAAGTCGCTGCTGGAAGAAGAGATGGTCGACACCTGCCGCCGACTGCTGGACACCTACGTCGACGTGCTGCGGCTCCCGGTGGACATCGTGGTGGCCGAGAAGTTCGCCGCCGACTCGCCGCCGCAAACGGTGGCGGCGGACGCCATCGGGGACGACGTGATCGGGCTGGACATCGGACCGGGATCGGTCAAACGCTTTGCGGCCCTGCTGTCGAACGCCGCGACCATCTTCTGGAACGGCCCGATGGGCGTGTTCGAGTTCCCGGCGTTCGCCGCGGGCACCCGCGGCGTCGCCGAGGCCATCGCCGCGGCGACCGGCAAGGGCGCGTTCAGCGTGGTCGGCGGCGGTGACTCCGCGGCCGCGGTGCGCGCCCTGGGCATCCCGGAGGGCGACTTCTCGCACATTTCCACCGGCGGCGGCGCGTCGCTGGAATACCTTGAGGGTAAGACACTTCCGGGCATCGAGGTGCTTGGGGAGCCGCAGCCGGGTGGAGGGGACGCGTGAGCCGCAAGCCGCTGATCGCCGGCAACTGGAAGATGAACCTCAATCACTTCGAGGCGATCGCGTTGGTGCAGAAGATCGCGTTCGCGCTGCCTGACAAGTACTACGACAGGGTGGACGTCACCGTCCTGCCGCCGTTCACCGACCTGCGCAGCGTGCAGACCCTGGTCGACGGCGACAAGCTGCGGCTGACCTACGGCGGCCAGGACCTGTCCCAACACGACTCGGGCGCCTACACCGGCGACATCAGCGGCGCCTTCCTGGCCAAGCTGGGCTGCAGCTTCGTCGTGGTCGGGCACTCCGAGCGGCGCACCTACCACAACGAGGACGACGCGCTGGTGGCCGCCAAGGCCGCCGCGGCGCTCAAGCACGAGCTGACCCCGATCGTGTGCATCGGCGAACACCTGGACGTCAGGGAGGCGGGCAATCACGTGCCGCACTGCGAGGAGCAGTTGCGCGGCTCGCTGGCCGGCCTGTCCGCCGAGCAGATCGCCAAGGTCGTCGTCGCCTACGAGCCGGTCTGGGCCATCGGCACCGGACGGGTGGCCAGCGCGAGCGACGCCCAGGAGGTGTGCGCGGCCATCCGCGCGGAATTGGCCTCGCTGGCCTCGCCGCAGGTCGCCGAGTCCGTGCGGGTGCTCTACGGCGGCTCGGTGAACGCTAAGAACATCGGCGAACTGATCGCCCGCGACGACATCGACGGGGCCCTGGTCGGCGGGGCGTCGCTAGACGGTGAGCAGTTCGCGACGCTGGCGGCGATCGCCGCCGGCGGGCCCCTTCCGTAGGGCGGACCGGCTACCCCGGTAAGCTCTCCGTCATGGAGTTGGCCCTGCAGATCACCCTGGTGGTCACCAGCGTGCTGGTGGTGTTGCTGGTGCTGCTGCACCGTGCCAAGGGTGGCGGCCTGTCGACGCTGTTCGGCGGCGGTGTGCAGTCCAGCCTTTCCGGCTCGACGGTGGTGGAGAAGAACCTGGACCGGTTGACGCTGTTCATCACCGGCATCTGGCTGGTCTCCATCATCGGGATGGCTCTGCTGATCAAGTACCGGTGACCCGTCGGCGGGCGGACCACGTGATCCGCACCGATACTGGGACACATGGTTGACGTTTCCGACATCGCGCTGGAACCGATCGGCGCCGTGCAACGGACGCTGGTCGGTCGCGAGGCGACCGAGCCGATGCGTGCCGACATCAGGCTGCTGGGCACCATCCTCGGCGACACCGTGCGCGAGCAGAACGGGGACGAGGTTTTCGAGCTCGTGGAGCGCGCCCGGGTGGAATCGTTCCGGGTGCGCCGCTCCGAGATCGACCGGGCCGACCTGGCGCGCATGTTCGACGGCATCGACATTCACCGAGCGATCCCGGTCATCCGCGCATTCAGCCACTTCGCGCTGCTGGCCAACGTGGCCGAGGACATCCACCGGGAGCGCCGCCGCGCGATCCACGTCGCCGCGGGCGAGCCGCCGCAGGACAGCAGCCTGGCCGCGACCTACGCCAAACTCGATGGCGCCGAACTCGATTCGGCCACGGTGGCGACCGCGCTGCGCGGGGCCCTGATCTCCCCGGTGATCACCGCCCACCCCACCGAAACCCGGCGGCGCACCGTCTTCGTCACCCAGCACCGGATCACCCAACTGATGCGGCTGCACGCCGAGGGGCACACCGAGACCGACGACGGGCGCAACATCGAGCGCGAGTTGCGCCGCCAGGTCCTCACCCTGTGGCAGACCGCGCTGCTCCGGTTGTCCCGGCTGCAGATCACCGACGAGATCGAGGTGGGGCTGCGCTATTACGCGGCCGCGTTCTTCCAGGTCATCCCGCAGGTCAACGCCGAGGTCCGGGACGCATTGCGGGCGCGCTGGCCCGATGCCGATCTGCTCGCCGCACCGATCCTGCGCCCCGGTTCCTGGATCGGCGGCGATCGCGACGGCAACCCCAACGTGACGGGCGACGTGGTGCGCCAGGCCACCGGCAGCGCCGCGTTCACCGCGCTGTCGCACTACTTGGCCGAACTCACCGCCCTCGAGCAGGACCTGTCGATGTCGGCCCGACTCGTCCCGGTCACACCCGGGCTGGCCGAATTGGCCGAGGGCTGCGGCGAGCAGGCCCGCGCCGACGAGCCGTACCGGCGGGCGGTGCGGGTGATCCGCTCGCGGCTCACCGCGACGGGCGCCGAGATCCTGGACCGCAGGCCGCAGCATGAGCTCGACCTCGGCCTGCCACCGTACGCGGCCCCGGCCGAACTGCAACGGGATCTCGACACCATCGACGAGTCCCTGCGCGCCCACGGCAGCGCGCTGCTGGCCGACGACCGCCTGGCCCTGCTGCGAGAAGGCGTGAGCGTCTTCGGTTTTCATCTCTCCGGTTTGGACATGCGGCAGAACTCCGACCTCCACGAGGAGGTGGTGGGGGAGCTGCTGGCCTGGGCCGGGGTGCACCCCGACTACAAATCCCTGCCCGAGGAGGAGCGGGTCGCGCTGCTGGAGGGCGAACTGGGCACCCGGCGTCCACTCATCGGTGACCGAGGGCAACTTTCGGACCTGGCCCGCAAGGAGCTCGAGGTCGTCAGCGCCGCCGAGCACGCCATCGGGCGCTACGGCCCGGCCGCCGTCCCGAACTATGTCATCTCCATGTGCCGCTCGGTGTCCGACGTCCTGGAGGTGGCGATCCTGCTGAAGGAATGCGGGCTGCTGGACGCCTCCGGGCCCGAACCCTATTGCCCCGTGGCCATTTCGCCGCTGTTCGAGACCATCGATGATCTGCACAACGGCGCGGCCATCGTGGACGCGATGCTGGCTCTTCCGCTGTACCGGGCGGTCGTCGACGCGCAGGGCGGATGCCAGGAGGTGATGCTCGGCTACTCCGACTCGAACAAGGACGGCGGTTACCTGGCATCCAGCTGGGCGGTCTATCGCGCCGAGCTGGCCCTGGTCGAGGTGGCCCGCAAAAACGGAATTCGGTTGCGGCTCTTCCACGGTCGCGGCGGTACGGTCGGACGCGGGGGTGGGCCGAGCTATCAGGCCATCCTGGCGCAGCCGCCGGGCGCGGTGAACGGCTCGCTGCGCCTCACCGAGCAGGGCGAGGTGATCGCCGCCAAGTACGCCGAACCGCAGTCGGCGCGCCGCAACCTGGAAAGCCTGGTGGCGGCCACGCTGGAGTCGACGCTGCTCGACGTCGAGGGCCTGGGCGGCGCGGCCGAGCCGGCCTACGCCGTGCTCGACGAGGTGGCCACCCTGGCGCAGCGCGCGTACGCCGAATTGGTGCACGAGACACCGGGATTCGTCGACTACTTCACCGCCTCCACGCCGGTCAGCGAGATCGGCTCGCTGAACATCGGCAGCCGCCCGACGTCGCGCAAACCCACCTCGTCGATCTCGGACCTGCGCGCCATCCCCTGGGTGCTGGCGTGGAGCCAGTCCCGGGTGATGCTGCCCGGCTGGTACGGCACCGGGTCGGCCTTCGAGCAGTGGATCGCGGCCGGCCCCGAAAGCGAAGAGGAGCGCGTCGGGATCCTGAACGAGCTGTACGAGCGGTGGCCCTTCTTCCGCAGCGTGCTGTCCAACATGGCGCAGGTGCTGGCCAAGAGTGATTTGGGCCTGGCGGCGCGCTACGCGGAGCTCGTCGGGGACGAGGAACTGCGCGAACGGGTGTTCGGCAAGATCGTCGACGAGCACCGGCGGACCATCGCGATGCACAAGCTCATCACCGGTCAAGAGGATCTGCTCGCCGACAACCCCGCGCTGGCGCGCTCGGTGTTCAACCGCTTCCCCTACCTGGAGCCGCTGAACCATCTGCAGGTGGAGTTGCTGCGGCGGTACCGCTCCGGCGACGACGACGAACTGGTGCAGCGCGGCATCCTGCTGACGATGAACGGATTGGCGAGCGCGTTACGTAACAGCGGGTAGCGCCTCGACTAACCGTCCGTAAAGCGGGCCGTGTGCTGAACGATGCGCCAATACGCTGCCCCCGATGGGTGCTTCGGGGCTACCGCTTTGGCTCGTGCTTGTTGGTGTCGTCACCGTCGCCATCGCGATCGCGGTCGGGTGCATCAGCGTGGCGAATCGTACGCTCCGGCACGTCGGTAAAGAGCACAATCCGGCGATGTCGCCGTTCATCGCCGTAGTCGCGCTCGTCTACGGCGCCCTGGTGGGATTCACGGTGGTCGTGTCTTGGCAGCAGTTCTCCTCAGCCGAGGCGATCGTCGCCAACGAGGCGTCGGCGCTGACGACGATGTACCGGCAGACCGTCGCCATGCAGGAGCCGGAGCGGACACAGATTCAGCGGCTGCTGCGAACATACGCGACCGCCCTCGAAAACGCGGACCCGAACAAGCAGGCCAGCGACGGAAGTTCCGACAACGCGCGAACCGCCATCACGAAGATGTACCGCGTCATCGGCAATCAACCGCCGAACGTCGCTTCGAGCCACATCAACGCCGAATTCCTCAGCCAGTTGACCGTTCTGGCCTCCGACCGCACCCAGCGCATCATCGACACCAAGCCGCGCATACCACCGCTGCTATGGGGCGGTCTGGTGTTCGGCGCCGTTGTGTTGGTGGCACTCACCGGATTTCTGCGCCTGGGCAGCACTTTCGGTCACGCAATGGTGTCCGGCGCGATCGCGGTGCTGCTCGGTCTACTGCTGTGCATCATCTTCTCGCTGGACCATCCCATGTCGACCGAGCAGAAACTCACCTCCGCGCCGTTTCAGCACGCGCTGGAGGTGTTCGACGCGGTCGACCGGGCAACGTAGTTGGGCGTGGGCGACGTTGCACGTTACGTAACAGCGGTTTAGGGGCATTCCGGGGCGAAGGCCGGTGTCGCCGGCCGGCCGTCGACCGTTCGGGAGGGGTGCCATGTCGGACAGCGCATCCCCGGTCACGCCGGCCCAATTGGCCCAGAACACCGTCTTCGAACGACTCGCGCGAGTCGGGTTCGTCGTGAACGGGATACTGCATCTCATCGTCGGCTACCTCGCCATCCGTGTCGCGTGCGGCGATGGCGGCACCGCTGATCAGACCGGCGCCCTGGCGACGCTGGCGGCCAAACCAGGCGGCCCGCTCGCGCTCTGGATCGCCACGGCCGCCCTCCTGGCGATGGGCCTTTGGCGGCTTGTCGAAACCGCGCTGGGCCGATCGAGCGACCGTGAGTCGCAGCGTTCGTCGGATGCGTCCTCGCGGGCGAAGGCCTTGGGGCTGGCGGCGGTCTACCTCGCGTTCGCCTATTCCGCGTTCGGATTCGCCCGGGGCGCGGGCAGGCCGGCCGATCAACAGAATTCGAGCATGAGCGCGCGCCTCATGGCTACGACCGGCGGCACCATCGCGCTCATCGCGTGTGGCCTGGTCATCGTCGCGGTCGGTTGCTACCACGTCTACAAGGGCGCCAGCCGCAATTTCGTCGACGACCTGCAGGGCAAGTCGGGTGACCTGGTGCGGCGGCTTGGCATGGCCGGATACATCGGCAAGGGCATCGTGATCACCCTGACGGGCGCGCTGGTGATCGTCGCCGCGTGCCGCTCAGAACCGAAGAAGGCGACCGGGCTCGACGGCGCGCTGAAGACGCTGGGGGCCCAGCACTACGGGGCCGCGCTGCTGACCGTCGCCGGCCTGGGACTCATCACCTACGGGCTGTACAGCTTCGTGATGGCCCGGTCAACCAAGATGTAGCTGTAGCCCGCCTCAGCGGTTCCGCAGCCGGTCCAGCGCGCCGCGCACGGCGTTCTCCGTCATCGACAGCGGCGTCATCATCGTCTCGCCCACCTTGACCATGCCGTCGATGCGCCCGACGATCGCCTCCACCGGCTCGACCAGAACGATCAGTCGCCTCGCCAGGTCGTCCAGCCGCGACAGCGTGCCGTCCAGGTGGTCAAGCCCGCTTTCCATGCGCTCGACCGTGGCGTTCAGGTTGGACAGGGACGCGTTCAGCTCTTTCATGGTGGTGCTCAGGCCATCGAGGACGTCTTCGACCTGCTCCACGGTCTTGTCGGCATTCAGTGCAGCCTGGGTGAGAGTTTTGAGCCGGTTCCGCTCTTGCCCGCCGCGCACGGTTCTGTCTGCCATGACCGTCATTATCACCCGGGACAATCCGGGCCGGGGCTAGCTTGGCTGACCCGGCCGGGGCGGCAGTTTGGCCGCGGCCTCCTCGTCCAGCAGCCACAGCGTCGTCTCTTGACCGATCGCCCCGGCGGCGGGCACCGAAACCGGCGGGGCGCCGCCGATCGCCGACGCCACCGCGTCCGCCTTCGAGGCGCCGGACACCATCAGCCAAACCTCGCGCGACTGCTGAACCGCGGGCAGGGTCAAGGTGATTCGTTGGGGAGGCGGCTTGGGGGAGTCCTCGACCGCGACGACCATGCGGCTGGTTTCCAGCACGGCGGGGGTGTCCGGGAAGAGGGAGTTGATGTGGCCCTCCGGGCCCATACCCAACAGGTGCACGTCGAAATTCGGAACCCGTTGGCCGGGGGCGGCATTGGCCGCCAGCAGCTGTTCGTAGGCCAGCGCCGCGGCCGCGAGGTCGGTGCCGAATTCGCCGTCGCTGGCCGGCATCGTGTGCACATGGCTGCACGGAATGTCGATCCGGTCCAGCAAGGCCGCGCGCGCCTGCTTGTCGTTGCGTTCGTCGTCGTCCTCGGGGACGTAGCGTTCGTCACCCCAGAACAGGTGCACCTTGGGCCAGGCGATCTCGTGGCCCGCCAGGGACTCGAGCAACCCGATGCCATTGCCGCCACCGGTCAGCACGACGAGCGCTCGGTCACGGGCCGCCACGGCCTCGCGGATCGTGCCTGCCAGTCGGTTGGCGGCGGCCTCGACCAGTGCCTGACTTTCGGGAAAAACTTCGATGATGGTGCTCACACGTACTGCACTTTCTCAATGCCTGCTAGCGCTGTCTGATAAATCTCGTCCGGGTCGAGCCGCCGCAAGTCCTCGGCGAGGCACTCGCCGGTTTCCCTACGCGCCAAGGGGAGTAAGGCCTCCGGCTTGGCGGTGCGGCTCAGTGTCGCCGTCCTGCCCTCTTGGGGCCGGCTCAACACGATGGTCTCGCTCTTGCGAACCAGTTCCACCTTGAGCTCGCCGACCGCACGGCGCACCGGGCCGTCGATCCGGCTGGCCAGCCAGCCCGCGAGGATGTCAAGCGCAGGTTCCGCCTTCAGGCCGGACACCAGGGCCGACTCGATCGGCTCGTGCGGCGCCAGGTCGACGGCCGAGGTGAGCAGCGCCCGCCAATAGGTGATGCGCGCCCACGCCAGGTCGGTGTCACCGGCGGTGTATCCCGACCGGCGGCTCTTGATCGCCGACAGCGGGTCGGTTGCGTTGGTGGCGTCCGTGATGCGCCGAATCGCCAACTTGCCCAACGGGTCTTCGGCCGGAGTCGCCGGGGCGATGTCCGGCCACCAGGCCACCACGGGAATGTCGGGAAGCAGGAACGGGGTCACGACGCTGGCGGCGTGGCCCGCGAGCGCCCCGGACAGGTTCAGGATCACCACCTCGGTGGCTCCGGTGTCCCCACCCGCGCGCAGCTGCGCGTCCAGGCGCGGTTCGTCGGCATACGGGTCGCCCCGCATGGTGACGATGATCCGGCTGGGATGCTCGTGGCTGGCGTTGTTGGCCGCCTCGAGCGACTCCTCGAGGACGGCGTCGCTGTCCGGCGCGACGATCAACGTCAGCACCCGGCCCATCGTCACGGCGCCGACCTTCTCCCGCAGTTCGTCGAGCTTCTTGTTGACCGCGGTGGTAGTGGTGTCGGGCATGTCGATGATCACGAGCGCCGCTCCTCTTCATCACTGCGTTCTGCATCGTCGACGGCGCGAATCATCTAGGGCCGCCGCCATTCGCGACCGGTCCGGCGCAGCATCTCGAACGACGACTCCGGACCCCACGTCCCCGCCTCATACGGCTCAGGCTTGCCGTCGGCCGCCCAGTTGTCGAGGACGGGATCCAATATCTGCCAGGCCAATTCGACCTCTTCGTTGACAGGGAACAACGACGGCTCGCCCAGCAACACGTCCAGGATCAGCTGTTCGTAGGCCTCGGGCGACTCCTCGGCGAACGCCGAGCCGTAGGAGAAGTCCATGTTGACGTCGCGGACCTCCATCGCGGTGCCGGGCACCTTGGAGCCGAATCGCAGCGTGATGCCCTCGTCGGGCTGCACCCGGATGACCATCGCATTGGCCCCCAGTTCGTCGGTCATGGTGGCGTCGAACGGCAGATGCGGGGCGCGCTTGAAGACCAGCGCGATCTCGGTCACCCTGCGGCCCAGCCGTTTGCCGGTACGCAGGTAGAACGGCACGCCGGCCCAGCGGCGGGTGTCGACCTCCAGCGTGATCGCGGCGAACGTCTCGGTCGTGGAGTCCTTCGCGAACCCTTCCTCGTCCAGCAGACCCACCACTTTCTCGCCGCCCTGCCAGCCGCCGGCGTATTGGCCGCGGCTGGTGGTCTCGTCGAGCGGCTGGGCCAGCTGCGTCGCCGAAAGCACCTTGATCTTCTCGGTCTGCAAGGCCGCCGGGTTGAAGCTGACCGGCTCTTCCATCGCGGTCAGCGCGAGCAACTGCATCAGGTGGTTCTGGATGACATCTCGGGCGGCGCCGATACCGTCGTAATAGCCGGCGCGCCCGCCCAATCCGATGTCCTCGGCCATGGTGATCTGTACGTGGTCAACGTAGTGCGCGTTCCAGATCGGGTCGAACAACTGATTGGCGAACCGCAACGCCAGGATGTTGCGGACGGTCTCCTTGCCCAGATAGTGGTCGATGCGGAACACGGCTTCTTCGGGGAAGACGGCGTTAACCGCATGGTTGAGAGCCTGCGCGCTTTCCAGGTCGTGCCCGAACGGCTTCTCGATGACGACGCGGCTCCATCGATCGCCCTGCGGGCGGGCCAGCCCGGACCTGTGCAGCTGGTCGCACACCACCGGAAACGATTTCGGCGGGATGGCCAGGTAGAAGGCGTGGTTGCCGCCGGTGCCGCGCTCGGCGTCCAGCTTGTCCAGGGTTTCGGCCAGCCGGCTGAACGATTCGTCGTCGTCGAAAGAGCCCGGCACGAAACGGAATCCCTCGGCCAGCCGCTCCCAGTTCTCCTCCCGGAACGGCGTGCGGCAGTGTTCCTTGACGGCCTGGTAGACGACCTTGCGGAAGTCCTGGGTTTCCCAGTCCCGGCGGGCGAAGCCCACCAGGGAGAAGCTCGGCGGCAGCAGCCCCCGGTTGGCCAGGTCGTAGATGGCCGGCATCACCTTTTTGCGGGCGAGGTCACCGGTGACGCCGAAGATCACCATGCCGCAGGGGCCGGCGATCCTCGGCAGCCGCTTGTCGCGCTTGTCCCGCAGCGGGTTATGCCATTGTGCAGCGGTACGAGCCGGACTCATTTGGAGGCGGAACCCAGCTGCTTCTGCGTCTCCTCCAGCAGCTCGGTCCACGACTCCACGAACTTCTCCACGCCCTCTTTCTCGAGGACCACGAACACGTCGGTGAGGTCGATCCCGACCCCGGCCAGCTTGTCGAAGACCTCTTGCGCGGCCGACGCGGTGCCGGTGACCGTGTCACCCTTGATCTCGCCGTGATCGGCGACCGCGTCAATTGTCTTCTCCGGCATGGTGTTCACCGTGTTCGGCGCGACCAGCTCGGTGACGTAGAGGGTGTCGGAGTAGTCGGGGTTCTTGACCCCGGTCGACGCCCACAGCGGCCGCTGCACGCGGGCCCCGTCGCCCTTGAGCGCCTCGTAGCGATCGCCGCCCTCGAACACCTCCTGGTAGGCCGCGTAGGCGAGGCGGGCGTTGGCCACACCGGCCTCGCCGCGCAACGCGAGCGCCTCCTCGGAACCGATCTTCTCCAGCCGCTTGTCCACCTCGGTGTCCACCCGGGACACGAAGAACGATGCCACGGAATGGATCTTGGACAGGTCGTGACCCGCCTCGCCGGCCTTCTCCAAGCCGGCCAGGTAGGCGTCCATCACCTGGCGGTGCCGCTCGACCGAGAAGATCAGCGTGACGTTGACCGAGATCCCTTCGGCGAGAACGGAGGTGATCGCCGGGATGCCGGCCTTGGTGGCCGGGATCTTGATGAACAGGTTGGGCCGGTCGACGATCTTCCACAGCTCGACGGCCTGCGCGACGGTCTTGTCGGTCTCGTCCGCCAGCCGCGGGTCCACCTCGATGGACACCCGGCCGTCGACGCCGTCGGACGCTTCCCACTGGGGCTTGAGCACGTCGCAGGCGTTGCGCACGTCGTCGGTGGTGACGGTGCGGATGGTGGCGTCCACGTCGGCGCCGCGCTCGGCGAGCTCGGCGATCTGGCCGTCGTAGGCGTCGCCTTCGGCCAGCGCCTTCTGGAAGATCGACGGGTTGGTGGTCACTCCCACAACACTTTTGGTGTCGATCAGCTCCTTCAGATTGCCCGACTGCAGCCGCTGGCGCGACAAGTCATCCAGCCACACGGAAACTCCCGCGGCGCTGAGCGCGGCGAGGTTAGGGTTCTGAGTCATGTGAATCACCCTTTCTCAGTTGTCCACTACCTGTTCCGCGGCGGCCGCGACGGCTTCTGCGGTGAAACCGAATTCACGGAACAAAGTCTTGTAGTCGGCGGATTCGCCGTAGTGCTCGATCGAGACGATCCGGCCGGTGTCGCCGACGAGCTTGTGCCAGGGCTGCGCGACGCCGGCCTCGACGGCCACTCGGGCCGACACCGAGGGGGGCAGGACGCTGTCGCGGTAGTCCTCGGGCTGCGACTCGAACCATTCCACGCACGGCATGGATACCACCCGCGCAACGATGTCCTTGTCGGCCAACAACTTCTGGGCCTCGACGGCGAGCTGGACCTCGGACCCGGTGGCGATCAACACCACGTCGGGGTCCTCGGTGCCTTCGTCGCCAAGGATGTAGCCACCCCGGGTCACGCCCTCGTAGTCGGTGCCCTCGAGGATCGGCACGCCCTGGCGGGTCAGGATCAGCCCGACCGGGCCGCTGCCGTTGCCGCGGGCCAGGATCGTGCGCCAGGCGTAGGCGGTCTCGTTGGCGTCGGCCGGGCGCACCACCGACAGCTTGGGGATGGCCCGCAGCGCCGCGAGGTGCTCGATCGGCTGGTGGGTCGGCCCGTCCTCGCCGAGCCCGATCGAATCATGCGTCCAGACGTAGATGGTGTCGATGTCCATCAGCGATGCCAGCCGCACCGCCGGGCGCATGTAGTCGGAGAACTGCAGGAACGTGCCGCCGTAGGCCCGGGTCGGGCCGTGCAGCACGATGCCGGACAGGATGGCGCCCATCGCATGCTCGCGCACTCCGAAGTGCAGTGTGCGGCCGTACCAGTCCGCCGTGTAGTCCTTGGTGGAAATCGACGGCGGCCCAAAGGATTTGACGTTGTCCATGGTGGTGTTGTTGCTGCCCGCCAGGTCGGCCGAGCCGCCCCACAACTCCGGGAGCTTCGGGCCCACGGCGTTGAGCACCTTGCCGGATGCCGCGCGGGTCGCCAGCGCCTTGTCGCCGGGTTCCCAGCGCGGGATGTCGGCGTCCCAGCCCTCTGGCAGCTCCTCGGCGGTCAACCGGTCCAGCAGCGCCTTGCGGTCGGGTTCGCGCTGCGTCCACGCGTCGAAATCCGCCTGCCACTTCTCGTGCGCTTCCTTGCTCCGGTCCACCAGCTTGCGGGTGTGGGCGATGACCTCGTCGCGCACCTCGAACTTCTTTTCCGGGTCGAAGCCCAGGATCTCCTTGACGGCCGCGACTTCCTCGTCGCCCAGCGCCGCGCCGTGCGCCTTCCCGGTGTTCATCAGCTTTGGCGCCGGGTAGCCGATGATCGTGCGCAGCGAGATGAACGACGGCCGGTCGGTGGTCGCCTTGGCGTTGGCGATGGCCTCTTCGATCGCGACGACGTTCTCGCCGCCCTCCACCTCTTGCACGTGCCAGCCGTACGCGCGGTAGCGCGCGGCGGTGTCCTCGCACAGCGCGATGTCGGTGTCGTCCTCGATCGAGATCTGGTTGTGGTCGTAGAAGACGATCAGGTTGCCCAGCTGCTGCACGGCCGCCAGCGACGAGGCCTCGGAGGTGACGCCCTCCTCGATGTCGCCGTCGGAGGCGATCACGTAGATGAAGTGATCGAAGGGGCTGGTGCCCGGGGCGGCGTCGGGGTCGAACAGGCCGCGTTCGTAGCGCGACGCCATCGCCATGCCGACGGCCGAGGCCAGACCCTGGCCCAGCGGGCCGGTGGTGATCTCAACGCCCTTGGTGTGCCGGAACTCCGGGTGCCCGGGCGTCTTGGATCCCCACGTGCGCAGCGACTCGATGTCGGACAGCTCCAGGCCGAACCCGCCCAGGTACAGCTGGATGTACAGCGTCAGGCTGCTGTGACCACACGACAGCACAAACCGGTCGCGGCCCAGCCAGTAGGTGTCGCTGGGGTCGTGTCGCATCGTGCGCTGGAACAGCGTGTAGGCCAGGGGAGCCAGGCTCATCGCCGTTCCGGGATGTCCGTTGCCGACTTTTTGGACCGCGTCGGCGGCCAGCACCCGGACGGTGTCGACGGCGGCCGAGTCGAGCTCGGACCAGTCGTCGGGGAGGTGCGGTTGGGTCAGCGTAGAGATCTCTTCGAGTGTCGTCACAGACTCAGTCCTAAGGGTCATCGAGCTGATCAATCCCACCCTAGTGCGGGATGGCCGGCTCTTGCAGTGCAGGTTTCGGGTACCCGCCGCCGGCTGGTGTGAAAATTACGCGGTAGCCGCCGACCCGTAACATTCAGTTCGGAAATCTGGGAGAAGTCTGGGTGAATGGACCCTGCGGGCGGGCCATCGGCGCCCCGCGGTCTACCATCGTGCGTAGTAGATGCTGCGCGCTGCTGCGACCCCAAGGAGTTATTGCGTGAGCGTTCGCGGGCGCGTCGCCCCGAGCCGAATACCGAGCCGAGTCTCGAGCCGAGTTCAAGGCACGGTGCTGGCGTATTTGGCGCTGACCAAGCCGCGGGTCATCGAACTGCTGCTGGTGACCGCGATCCCCGCCATGCTGCTCGCCCACCGCGGTGCGGTGAACCCGCTGCTGATCCTCAACACGTTGATCGGCGGGATGCTGGCCGCCGGGGGAGCCAACACGCTCAACTGCGTGGCCGACGCGGACATCGACAAGGTGATGAAGCGCACCGCGCGCCGGCCGCTGGCCCGCGCCGCGGTGCCGACGCGCAACGCCTTGATCCTGGGCCTGGTGCTCACGGTGGGCTCGTTCTTCTGGCTGTGGTGGACGACGAACCTGTTGTCGGGTCTGCTGGCGCTCGCCACGATCGCCTTCTACGTGTTCGTCTACACGCTGCTGCTCAAGCGCCGCACCTCGCAGAACGTCGTGTGGGGCGGAGCGGCCGGCTGCATGCCGGTGATGATCGGCTGGTCGGCCGTCACCGGCACCATCGGCTGGCCGGCGCTGGTGAT
>NZ_LZJG01000568.1:0-4953 GCF_001667785.1 Mycobacterium sp. E3247
GCTGGTCACCGAACGCGGCGGCACGCCGCTGCGCTCCCGCGTCGGGCACTCCTATATCAAGGCGATGATGGCCGACACCGGCGCCATCTTCGGCGGCGAACATTCGGCGCACTATTACTTCCGTGACTTCTGGGGTGCGGACTCCGGGATGCTGGCCGCGCTACACGTGCTGGCCGCCCTCGGCGAGCAGGACCGGCCGTTGTCGGAGTTGACCGCGGACTACCAGCGCTACGAATCGTCGGGCGAGATCAACTTCACGGTCGCCGACGCGTCGCTGTGCACCGAAGCCGTGCTGAAGTCCTTCGGCAGCCGGATCCACGCCATCGACCACGTGGACGGGGTGACCGTCGACCTGGGCGACGGCAGCTGGTTCAACCTGCGCAGCTCCAACACCGAGCCGTTGCTGCGGCTCAACGTGGAGGGGCGCAGCGCCGAGGACGTCGACGCGGTGGTGGCCCAGATCAGCGCGGAGATCGAGGCGCAGCCGGCGCCCGCCGAGGCCGCCCCGTGAGCGCCGTGCGGGCGATCGATCTCGAGGACACCGAGGGTCTGCTCGCCGCCGACCGTGACGGCATGCTGCGCTCGGCGTCGTCGGCCGGCGCCCAGGTGCGCGCGATCGCCGCGGCGGTCGAGGAGGGCGCGCTGGATACCCTGCGGACCGACGACCGGCCGCGCAGCCTGATCTGGGTGGCCGGCCGCGGGGCCGCCGACAGCGCCGGCGCCATGCTGGCCGCGACGGTGGGCGGTGCGGCTTCCGAGCCGATCGCGCTGACCGCCGAGGTCCCGCCGTGGATCGGCCCGCTCGACGTGCTGGTCGTGGCGGGCGACGATCCTGGCGATCCCGTGCTGGTCGCCGCGGCGGCGACCGGGGTGCGCCGCGGGGCGCGGGTCGTGGTCGTCGCGCCGTACGAGGGGCCGCTGCGGGATTACACGGCGGGCCGGGCGGCGGTGCTGGCGCCGCGGCTTGCCATCCCGGACGAGTTCGGGCTGTGCCGCTACCTGGCCGCCGGCCTGGCCGTCGTGCAGACCGTGGACCAGCGGCCGAGCATCGACCTGCGGGCCCTGGCCGACGAGCTGGACGCCGAGGCGCTGCGCAACAGCGCGGGCCGCGAGCTGTTCACCAACCCGGCCAAGACGATCGCCGCGCGGCTGGCCGACCGTCAGGTCGCGCTGGCCGGCGATTGCGCAGCGACGCTGGCGCTGGCCCGGCATGGCAGTTCGGTGCTGCTGCGGACCGCCCATCAGGTGGTCGCCGCGACCGGCCTGTCCGACGCCGTCGTCGCGCTGCGCGCCGGGGCCTCCGGCGGCTTCCCGGATCCCGCCGAGGCGCTGTTCCACGACGAGCAGATCGACGGCCCGCTGCCCCGGCGGCTGCTGGTGCTGGCGCTGACCTTGTCCGCCGAACAGCCGGTGGTGGCCGCCCGCACCGCGGGGCTGGACGACGTGTACCTGCTCGCCGCCGAGGACGTGCCCGACGGACCCGGCGGCTCGGCCGGCTCGACCGTCACGCCGGCGTTGGGGGGCGCCATCAGCGCCGAGCAGCAATTGGCAGTGTTGGCCGTCCGGCTGGAGATGGCCGCGGTTTACGCGCGACTGGTGCGGGGATAGATAGAACAGTGGAACTGCTTCGCGGAGCCTTGCGGACGTACGCCTGGGGATCACGCACCGACATCGCCGAATTCACCGGGCGGACGGTTCCGGCCGCCCACCCGGAGGCCGAGCTCTGGTTCGGCGCACACCCCGGCGACCCGGCCTGGCTGGAAACGGATCATGGCGAGATCACGCTGCTCGATGCGCTCGTCGAAGACCCGGAGGGACAGCTCGGCCCGGCGACGCGCGCCCGATTTGGAGACGTGCTGCCGTTCTTGGTCAAGGTGCTCGCGGCCGACGAGCCGCTGTCCCTGCAGGCCCACCCGAGCGCGGCGCAGGCGGCCGAAGGTTACCTCCGCGAGGAGCGGCTGGGTATCCCGCTGTCCTCCCCGGTACGCAACTACCGCGACACCTCCCACAAACCCGAGCTGCTGGTGGCGCTGCAGCCGTTCGAGGCGCTCGCCGGATTCCGTCAGGTCGCCCGCACCGTCGAGCTGCTGCGCGCCCTGGCGGTCTCGGACCTCGACCCCTTCATCGAGCTGCTCAACGACCAGTCCGACGCCGACGGCCTGCGAGCGCTGTTCACCACCTGGATCACCGCACCCCAGCCCGACATCGACGTTCTGGTGCCCGCCGTACTGGACGGCGCCATCCAGTACATCAGCTCCGGGGCAACCGAATTCGCCGGCGAGGTCAAGACGGTGCTGGAACTCGGGGAACGCTATCCCGGCGACGCCGGGGTGCTGGCGGCGCTGCTGCTGAACCGCATCACGCTGGCCCCCGGCGAGGCGATCTTCGTGTCGGCGGGCAGCCTGCACACCTACCTGCGCGGGTTCGCCCTGGAGGTGATGGCCAACTCCGACAACGTGTTACGCGGCGGCCTGACCCCCAAACACGTCGACGTCCCCGAGTTGCTGCGGGTGCTCGACTTCACCCCGACCAGCGAGGCAGAGGTGCGGTCCCACGTCCGCCGCGAGGGCTTCGGCCTGATCTATGAGACCCCGGCCGACGAGTTCGCGGTCGCGCTGCTGGAGCTCGACGGCGATTATCTGGGCCACGAGGTCGACGCCTCGTGCAGCCACGAGGGCCCGCAGATCCTGCTGTGCACCGAGGGCTGCACGACCGTGCACGGCAAGTCCGGGTCGCTGACCCTGCAGCGGGGGATGGCCGCCTGGGTGGCGGCCGACGACGCCCCGATCCGGCTGGTCGCGCGCGAGCCCACCAAGCTGTTCAGGGCGACTGTGGGGCTGTGAGGGGGGCGCGCCGGCGGTCTTATAGTGGCGACCCGCATCGCCCGGCTTCGCCGCGCTCGCGATCGCCACGGGCGGCCTGACGGCGTTCGCCCAGCCACAGCCGCAGGTTGTGCGTAATGGCCCGCCCGACGATGCGCGGCGGCGGGACCATGTACAGGCTGTCCAGCAGTGAGAACCGGCGCAAAAACCATTCCGCCAGAACGGGATCGGTCTCGGCGGCCCCCAGGAATTGGTCGAACAGCGCACCGGAGGGCCGCCACCACCACGGGATCGGTCCCTTGGTTCCGGCGTGGTGAAAGGTGACGTCGCCGATGGCGTTCATGATCCAGACGGGGAAGGTGGTCTTGGCGGTGGCCCGGCTCAGTTCCGCGGCCAGTTGCTCGTCGGGGGAGGACAGCGCGCGCCGCAGGTGACCGGCCTGCAGCGAGGTCATCGTCATGCCCTGCCCGAAGGTCGGGTTGAAGCTGGCGACCGCGTCGCCGAAGGGGATGATCCCGGCGGGGAAGCGGTCCAGCTTGTCATACCGGCGCCAGCGGCTGGCCGGAAACGCGTGGAACGCCGGCTCTCCCAGGGGTTCGGCCTGCGTCAGGGCGGTACTGAAGTGGGCTGGTAGTAGCTCGTCGGCCAGCGCCAGCATCTCGGGAAACGTCCGGGGCGGTTTGACGTTGGCCACGCCGAAGGTGGTCAGCACCCAGGTGCCGTCCTCGTAGCACAGCATGCCCAGCCCCAGCGACTTGTCGTGGGAGGCGCCCGCGACCACCACCTTCTCGGTGATCAATCCGTCCCGGATGCGGAACTGCTGGGTGGCGTAGTGGATGCCGATGTCCAGGGCGTCTTCCCGGGGCCGCTCGTACCCCCACTGCTCGAGCCACACCGGGAGCCGGGTGCCCCGCCCGGCCGCGTCGACGACGAGGTCCGCGGCCACGAATTCCGGCTCCCGGCCGTCGGTGTTTTCGGCGTCCAGCACCACCCCGGTTACCCGCCGGCGGGCCGCGTCGAACCGTGGTTCAGCCACGGAGCGGCGCACGATCACCACGTTGTCCGTATCCCGGACTCGTTTGCGCAACTGCCACTCCAGATGCGGGCGGCTGGGCACATACGCGGTGAATTCGTCGCGCAGCGTGTGCCCGGTCCCGAGCACGTGGCCGGCGGCGCCGAGGTGAATGCACTCGGGCCGGTTCTCCAGCATCGGCACGCCGGTGGCCACCATGTCGTCGAGCAGCCCGGGGAACAGCGTCTCGAACTCCATTGCGCCGCGGGCCATCAGCATGTGCAGGTGCCGGTCCTGCGGGACCGCCGCCCGGTTCGACGGTGTGCTCGGCAACTCGTCGCGTTCGTAGACGGTGACTCGCGCATAGGAATCCGAGAGCACCCGCGCGGCGCACAGGCCGGCGATGCTGCCCCCGATGACCACCGCATGCTCCCTGGTGTTTGCTTTGGTGTCCGGCATCTCGGCAGAGTACCCAGTACTGTGACGGACCAATGGGTCCCAGTTGATTCCGAAGGGCGACGGATGGCCAACCGATGGCGGATGAAGTCGGTCGAGCAATCGATAGCCGACACCGACGAGCCAGACACCCGGCTACGCAAGGACCTGACCTGGCTGGACCTGGTCGTCTTCGGCGTCGCGGTGGTGATCGGCGCCGGTATCTTCACCGTCACGGCCTCGACGACCGGCGACATCACCGGCCCGGCCATCTGGATCTCGTTCGTCATCGCGGCCATCACCTGCGCGCTGGCCGCGCTGTGTTACGCCGAGTTCGCCTCCACGCTGCCCGTCGCCGGCAGCGCCTACACCTTCTCCTACGCCACCTTCGGGGAGTTCCTGGCCTGGATCATCGGGTGGAACCTGCTGCTGGAGCTGGCGATCGGCGCGGCGGTCGTGGCCAAGGGGTGGTCGAGCTATCTGGGCAACGTCTTCGGGTTTGCCGGGGGCACAACCGAGTTCGGGTCGGTCAACCTGGACTGGGGCGCGCTGCTGATCGTCGCCGGGGTGGCCACCCTGATCGCGCTGGGCACCAAACTGTCGTCCAGGTTCTCCGCGGTGATCACCGGCATCAAGGTGTCGGTGGTGCTGTTGGTGGTCGTCGTCGGCGCCTTCTACATCAAG
>NZ_LZJG01000569.1:0-632 GCF_001667785.1 Mycobacterium sp. E3247
GGTGTGCCAATGGGGCAACGGCGCTCCGGCCGCAGCGACGATCCTGGACAAAATCTCGGCGAAGATCCCCGGATAGACCCGGGAGAATCGGAATACTTTGTGCAGGATCCGGGAGGAGTACCATGACAGGACTGCTGAGGTTTTAACAACCTTACCTTGTTGACTTTTAGGACCTCACCCTTATTGGTTCAGCTCGATTGGAATCTCACTCATGTCGAAATTGACACGTTTGGCCGCAGGAGCAGCGATCGCCGGAGCGCTCACCGCGGTATCCGGCGGCCTGGGCGACACGGTCGCGCGCTCCGATCCGTCTCTTCCATGTCCGCAGGTCGCGCGTTGCGACCCCGGCTGGGGCGGAGAACCGCTGGCCACACCCGATAGTCCCGCAGCTGTCAGCTCGCCCTCGGGCGGCCAAGCGATGGTCACGCCCGCTAGTCCAGACGCCGTCAGCGCCCTGTCTGGCGCCCAACCGATGGGCACGCCCGATAGCCCTGGAGTCGTCAGCGGTTTTTCGGGCAGCCAACCGCTGAGCACCCCGGATAGCCCGCATCGCGCACCGGCCCCGAAGCCGTAACGCAGAGAACATTGTGCGGCCCCGGGCCAGGCAGGAGTCGTGAAAAGCTCTATCCCGG
>NZ_LZJG01000570.1:0-15678 GCF_001667785.1 Mycobacterium sp. E3247
CGCAGCCGGTGATCACCGAGGACAACCTGACCCTCAACATCGACACGGTGGTCTACTTCCAGGTCACTCCACACAGCTGACCGTCCTGCCGCCGTCACGATCCCCCAAATCGTGGCGGCGGCAGCCGTCGCGCCAGTAGCGTCTCGGATTACCGACATCCGACGACCGTGGGGAGCCGCATGACCTCGGACCACATCGGAACCCGCCGCCTGCCCGCGCCGCCGCTACCGCACGCCTGATGGCCGGCCAATCAGCTTCTTTCCTGTCCAGCCTCGCCGCCCGGGCGCTGCGGTCGCGCCGACTGATGCGCGCACCGATCTGGCTCTACAAGGCCCGGGCGGGCGCGCTGTTCGGATCCCGGATGCTGATGCTCGAGCACACCGGCCGCAAGTCCGGCGCACCGCGCCACGTGGTGTTGGAGGTCGTCGGTCATCCGTCGCCGGAGGTCTACCTCGTCGCCTCCGGCTTCGGCCGAAAGGCGCAGTGGTTCCGCAACATTCGGGCGGATCCGCGCGTTCGCGTCTACGTCGGCAGTCATCCACCGAGGATCGCCACGGCTCGGGTGCTGCCCCAAGACGAGGCAGACCGCGCGCTGGCCGCCTACATCGGTCGTCATCGCAGAGCGTGGGAGCAGATGAGGCCGGTGCTGGAGGAAACGCTCGGCGTTCCGATCACCGAGACCGACACCCCGCTGCCGCTGGTCGAGTTCCGCCTGGACTAACTGCGGTCGGGCCCCTTGGCCGTCATCACCGCGAACAGCGCCAGGAACATCGCCGCCGGAAGCGCGTTGACGACCTTGTCGCGGACCCGGATGTGTGCGCCGAGCGCCACGACGAAATAAATCGTCAGCATCGCCGTCGTCACCCGCGCCAGGGCCGGGAAACGGGTGACCGACAGCAACCCCACGGCGGCGGCGCCCTTCACCACCGGCAGCACGGGCCGAACGTTCTCCGGCAGGCCCACGTCGTCCAGGACCTTCTTGATCGGGGCGATCTGGACACCGCAGAGCACCGCGTCCACGGCGTGGAAGGCGCCGAGCGCCACGTAGGTCTTCGGGGAACTGAAAACGCTCATGCGGCAATCCTATTGGGCCAACTGCGGCGGCGTCCCGGGCGGTGGGCCGTCCACCGGCTGGCGGGCGCTCGCTTCGGCCTTGGCCACCGCCTGGGCGATCGCGGGATCGGTCTCGGTGGAGAACCAGTCGGCGATGTCCGCGTCGTCCGATTCGGCGGCGTGTTGGGGTGTGTCGTCGACCGGGGAGGGCTCGAACCGGAACACGCCGTCCTGACCCGGGGTCCCCAGCATTCTGGTGAACCCCTGCAGCGCCGCATTGAAGTCGCTCGGCACCACCCACACCTTGTTGGCGTCACCGCGCGCCATCTCCGGCAGGGTCTGCAGGTACTGGTAGGCCAGCATCTCCGGGGTGGGCCGGCCGGCCTTGATCGCGGCGAACGTCTTCTCGATGGCCTTGGCCTGCCCCTGCGCCCGCAAGTAGGCCGCCGCGCGCTCACCCTGGGCGCGCAGCATGCGCGACTGCCGGTCGGCCTCGGCGGCCAGAATCGCGGCCTGCTTGGCGCCCTCGGCGGCCAGGATCTGCGCCTGCTTGGCGCCCTCGGCCTGGGTGATCGCGGCCTGCCGGTTCCCTTCGGCGGTCAGGATCATCGCCCGCTTCTCGCGGTCGGCCTTCATCTGCTTTTCCATCGAGGCCTGGATGGACGGCGGCGGGTCGATGCTGCGCAGCTCGACCCGGGCGACCCGCAGGCCCCAGCGACCGGTCGCCTCGTCGAGCACACCGCGCAGCTGACCGTTGATCTGGTCGCGCGAGGTCAGCGTCTGCTCCAGCGTCATGCCGCCCACCACGTTGCGCAGCGTGGTGGTGGTGAGCTGCTCCACACCGACGATGTAGTTGCTGATCTCGTAGACGGCCGCCTGTGGGACGGTGACCTGGAAGTAGACCACCGTGTCGATGTTGAGGGTCAGGTTGTCCTCGGTGATCACCGGCTGCGGCGGGAACGACACCACCCGCTCGCGCAGATCCACCCGCGCGCGCACCCGGTCGATGAACGGCACCAACAACGTCAGCTGACCGCTGACCGTCCTGCTATATCGGCCCAGCCGCTCGATCACCGCGGCCTCCGCCTGCGGGATCAGCGCCACCGACTTGGCCACCACCACGATGGCGAAGATCACCAGGACGGCCAACAACACTAAACCAGCAACCGCACCTTGCACGCGAGTTCCTTTCTCTCCCAAGGTCTCTGGCGGTGTCTCCGGCAGCCGTTACGGGCCGCTTTTGAAGACCACCGCCGTGGCACCGTCGATCTGTAAGACGGTCACCGACTCCCCCGGTTCGTAGACATCCCCCTCGTTGAGCGGACGCGCGGTCCACACCTCGCCGTCGAGCTTCACCTGGCCCTCGTCGCGCGAGATCCGCTCCAGCACCAGCGCGTTCTTGCCCTCCAGCGCCTCAATCCCCATCTGCGGCACGTGCGCGGGCGTCAGCTGCCGCCGCAGCGCCGGGCGAACCAGCACCAGCAGCAGGATGGACACGACCAGAAACACCGTCCCGTCCGCCCACCCCGGCCAATCCGTCAGCCAGCTGGTGATTGCCGCCGCCAGCGCACCGCCGCCGAGCATCACCAAAAACATATGACCCGTGAGCGCCTCCGCACCGGCAAGCACCAGCGCGAATATTAGCCAAAGCACCGCGGCGTGCATGCGGCCAGAATACGCGTGATCCGCCTTTGCCGGGCAAAACAACTACACTGCGGAATCGTGTGGTGTCCCAGTGTCTCGCTGTCCCTGTGGGCCAACGCCTGGCTCGCAGGCAAGGCCGCGCCCGACGACGTCCTCGACGCGTTATCGGTATGGGCGCCAAAGCAATCGGTCACCGCGTATGATGCGGTCGCCGCCGGGCACACCGGGCTTCCGTGGCCCGATGTGCACGACGCCGGGACGGTGACGCTGCTGCAGACGCTGCGCGCCGCGGTTGGCCGGTCGTCGCCCGCTTCGGGCGGCCCGGACCCCCTGCGCGGAACGATCAACGTGCTTTTGCCCGTGCCCGGTGACGTGCGCGGGCTCGCCCCGGGGACGCAGTTCGAGCGTGACGCCCTGGCCGCGGGTGAGGCGATCATCGTCGCCAGCCCGGCCGAGCCCGCCACCGCCGTAGGCCTGGTTCCCGAGTTCTCCTACGGCGACGAACCCGAGGACTTCCCCGAGCCGTACGCGCTGTCCTGGACGGTGTACTCGCTGCCGGGTGCGCCGGTGCTCGATCACTACGAGCTGGGCGATGCCGAATACACGCTGCGGTCGGCGGTGCGGTCGGCCGCGGACGCGCTCGGCGCCATCGGGCTGGGATCGGCCGCCGCCGACATCGACGATCCCCGGGGCCTCGTCGAGCAGCTGCTGGAATCCGCACGGCAGCACCGGGTTCCCGACCACGCGCCCACCCGCGCGCTGCGGGTGCTGGAGAACGCCGCGCACGTCGACGCGATCATCGCGGTCAGCGCCGGGCTCAGTCGCTCACCCGATTCACCGGAGCGTTTCGCCGCGCCCCTGGTCGCCGGCCCCGAGCCGTTCGGAACGCAATCCTCCTCGGAGGCACGGATCGCCAGCGACGCGCTGCGCCCGCTGACCGCCGTCGTGCGCTCGGCGCGGATGGCCGCCGTCACCGCGATCCTGCACTCGGCGTGGGCTGACTAGTTGTACTCGTCTTCCCGCACGCAGTGCGGCGGCCGGCACGGCGCACCGTCGACGCTGGCCAGACAGCCGGGCACCGGGTCCGGCCCGACAACCCGGGCCGGCTCGCGGCCGGCGCGCAGTTCGTCGATCAGATCGGCGGCCAGCCGAGCGAATCGCCGATCGGCGTTGGGCGTGGCGGCCCGCGCGAACGCCAGCCCGGCCGCGTCGGCCTGGGATCGCAACTCCTCGTCTAGATCCCACACCACCTCGATGTGGTCGGCGACGAATCCGATCGGACAGACGATGACCGCCTCCGTGCCCGAGGCGGCCAGCGCGCAGAGGTGATCCTCGACGCTGGGCTCAAGCCACGGCACCTGCGGCGGGCCCGACCGCGACTGCCAGGCCAGATCGTAATCGGCGTAGCCGGCGGCGGCCGCGACAAGCCTTGTGGCGTAAGCGACTTGACGACTGTACAGCCGCGGGCCGAGGCGCTGATCGGCGGCCACCGGGACCGAGTGCGCGGTGAACACCAGCCGGGCGCCGGCGGGCATCTTCTCGGCCGCGGCCGTGACCGCGCCCGCGAACATCTCGACGAAGAGCGGATGGTCGAAGTACGGCCGCAGCTTCGCCAGCTCGGGCGCTGTCGCGCCGGCCTCGCGACGCGACCGGGCGATGTCTTCGGTGTACTGCGTGCAGCTCGAGTAGCCGCTCCACGCCGACGTGGTGAACACCGCGGCACGACGAACACCGTTGTCGCGCATGGCCTTCACGGTGTCTTCGACGTAGGGCTCCCAGTTGCGATTGCCGAAATAAACCGGCAGGTCCTGTACCGCCTCGAGCTCGGCGATCAGGGCGCGGTTGATGCCGTTGATCGGCGATACCCCACCGAAGTGCAGGTAATGCTGGGCGACGTCGTCCAGGCGTTCGGGCGGCACGTTGCGTCCGCGGGTGACGTTCTCCAGGAAGGGCCGCACCTGCTCGGGCCCCTCCGGGCCGCCGAAGGACAGCAGCAGGACGGCGTCGAATTCCATTAGGGCTTACAGTAACTGCGTGCTCGCGCCACCGTCGGCGAAGATGATGGTGCCGGTGGTGGCGGGCAGCCAGTCGGAGAGCACGGCGCACACGGTCTTGGCGACGGGCGTGGGGTCCTTCATGTTCCAGCCGATCGGCGCGCGCTGGTCCCAGCCCTCTTCCAGCAGTTGCATCTGAGCGCCGGCCTCCTCGCCGAGCGCGCCACCGACGATCGCGGACATCGCCAGCGTCCGGATGGGTCCCGCCGCAACGAGATTGGAGCGCACCCCGAACTTGCCGGCCTCGCGGGCAACGAACCGATTGACCGACTCCAGTGCGCTCTTGGCCACGGTCATCCAGTTGTAGGCCGGCATCGCCCGGCTGGGGTCGAAGTCCATGCCGACGATCGACCCGCCGGGGCTCATGATCGGCAGCAGCGCCTTGGCCAGCGAGGCATACGAATACGCGGAGATGTGGATGCCCTTGGAGACATCCTCATACGGTGCGTCGAAGAACGGGTTGATGCCCATCCCGGTCTGCGGCATGAAGCCGATCGAGTGCACCACACCGTCCAGCTTGTTGCCCTCGCCGATCTCGGCGGTGACCCGCTCGGCCAGGGTGCTCAGGTGCTCCTCGTTCTGCACGTCGAGTTCGATCAGCGGGGCCTTCTCCGGCAGTCGGTCGGCGATGCGCTGGATCAGCCGCAACCGGTCGAAGCCAGTGAGCACCAACTGGGCGCCCGCTTCCTGGGCCACCTTGGCGATGTGAAACGCGATCGACGAGTCGGTGATGATCCCGGAGACCAGGATCCGTTTGCCGTCGAGCAGTCCTGCCATGTCCGTCCTTAATGTGCTTGATGTCGCGGTTGACGTCCTTGTCGGGGTGAATTCAGTGGCCCATGCCCATGCCGCCGTCGACGGGGATGACCGCGCCGGCGATGTAGCTCGCATCCTCGGACGCCAGGAAGCTGACCGCCCCGGCGACTTCTTCGGCGGTGCCGACCCGCTTGGCCGGGATGAATTCCAGTGCGCCCGCCTGGATTCGCTCGTCCAGCGCGCGGGTCATCTCGGTGTCGATGTAGCCGGGGGCGACCACGTTGGCGGTCACCCCGGCCTTGGACAGCTCGCGGGAGATCGAGCGTGCCATGCCGATCAGGCCGGCCTTGGCGGCCGCGTAGTTGGCCTGGTTGCCGATGCCCCACATGCCGGACACCGACCCGATAAAGATGATGCGGCCGAACCGCTTGCGCTGCATGCTGCGCGACGCCCGCTGGGCCACCCGGAACGCCCCGGTCAGGTTGGCGTCGATGACCTCCTCGAAGCGCTCCTCGGTCATCCGGATGAGGAAGGCGTCTTTGGAGATGCCGGCGTTGGATACCAGCACCTCGACCGGACCCTGGTGCTCCTCGACCTCTTTGAACGCGCGGTCGACGGCCTCGTTGTCCGTGACGTCACACACCACACCGAAAAGCCCCTCGGGCGCCCCGGATCCGCGGTGCGTGACGGCCACCTTGTGGCCGTCGGCGGCCAGCCGCTGCGCGATCGCCAGTCCGATGCCTCGGTTTCCGCCCGTCACCAGGACTGAGCGGGATACGAATGCGGGTTTGCCGCCGGTGGCGGTACTTTCGGTGGTGCTCTCGGTGGCCGTGTCAGTCACCCCGTCAACCTATCGCCTGGGGTTGCCGTGACCGTAACCGGCTGGCCACACGCATAACGGGCGCGTCGGGTTGTCGGTGGCCATCGGCACACTTCCGCCATGGATGAGCCGTTTCTGGGCAGCGAGGCCCGGGCCGCGGGCCTCGTGACGCCGTATCAGCTGCGTAGTAAGTACGCCGCGCTACACAAAGACGTCTACGTGCCGCGGGATGTGGAGCTCACCGCACGATTGCGCGCTGAAGCGGTGTGGCTGCGCTCGCGTCGCCGCGGCATCCTGGCCGGCTACTCCGCCAGCGTGCTGCACGGCTCTAAGTGGGTCGACGCCCGTCTTCCCGCCGCGATCATCGACACCAACGCCCGCCGCGAAACCGGCGTACAGGTCTGGGAGGACCGCATCGACGCCGACGAGGTCTGCGTCCTAGAAGGCATGCGAGTGACTTCTCCAGAGCGAACGGCGCTCGATCTGGCCAGTCGCTTTCCCCAGCACCAGGCCGTCGCCGCGGTCGACGCCCTCGTTCAGGCGACACATCTGAAACTGGCTGACGTCGAGCGATTGGCCGAGCGCTACCGGGGCCGCCGGGGCATGAAAGCCGCGAGGGCCGCGCTCGACCTGGTCGACGGTGGGGCGCAATCTCCCAAGGAAACGTGGCTGCGCCTGCTTTTGATCGAGAACGACTTTCCCCGCCCGCAGACACAGATCGCCGTCCGCAACGAATGGGGTTGGGCGGAAGCCTATCTGGACATGGGCTGGGAGGACGTCAAGGTCGCGGTCGAGTACGACGGAGACCAACACCGGTCGAGCCGCTATCACTACGTAAGAGACATTCGCCGCCTCGAGAAACTGGAACGCCGTTACGGCTGGATCGTCGTCCGGGTCGTCGCAGAAGACCACCCCGACGACATCGTTCGCCGGGTGTGCGAGGCGCGGGCCACGCGAGCCTAACCAGGCGGCGAAATCCGAGGTGAAAAATCGCCGCCAGGTTAGGCACGCGAGCAGAGAGCCAGGTTAGGCACGCGAGTAGAGAGTCAGGTTAGGCGGGCGAGCGAAAGAAACCTCAGGTCGGGAGGCGGCGGTTGATGAGCAACGCCGCCAGGGCCGCAAGCGCCAGCACCAGCGCACCCAACCGCACCCAGCCCATGCTGGCGTCGCCCTTGATCGTCTCGTAGCCGATCTGCTGCTGCAGCGTCGCGTAGACGGCCTTCAGCTCGGCGAGGCTGGCGGCGTTGTACCAACTGCCCCCGGAGAGCTCGGCGACCTTCTTCATCGTCGAGTCGTCGACGGGCACCGGCTGCCGCTGGTCGTTGATCTCGACGAACCCGTACGGCGTGCCGAACGAGATCGTCGAGATCGGCACGCCCTGATCCTTGGCGGTGCGCGCGGCGGTGAAGGCGCCCTTGGGGTTGTCCGGATTGGTCGGCATCGTCTCCTTGCCGTCGGAGAACAACACGATGCGCGCGGGCGGCGGTGTGTCGCCACCCCCGATCACCGCGCCCACGGTGGCGATGGCCTGCAACGCGGTGAAGATGCCCTCGCCCGTCGCGGTGCGGTCGGCGAACTGCAGCTTGTCCAGGGCGTTCTTCGTCGCGTCCCGGTTGGTCGTCGGCTGCACCAGCACGGTCGCGGTGCCCGCGTACTCGATCAGCCCGAGGTTGATGCCCGGCGTCAGCTCGTCGGCGAATTGCTTGGCCGCCTCCTGGGCGGCCGCCATCCGGTTCGGCTGCACGTCGGTGGCTCGCATCGACTGCGACACGTCGATCACCAGCATCACCACCGCGCGGTTGCGCGGAATCCGCACGTCGTGCGTCGGCCCGGCCATCGCGATCGTGAACAGCACCAGCGACGCCACCAGCAGGATCGCCGGCACATGCCGCCACCGGGGAGGCCGCTCGGGGGCGACGCTTTCCAGCAGCTCCATGTTGGCGAACCGCAGCATGCGCCGCTGCCGCGCCAACTGCATCACGATGTAGAGCGCGGCGAGCCCGACGACGACGAGCAGGAACAGGAAGAACCACGCATGTTCGAAGCCCGACAACGACATCGGGCCGAGGAGCGGCAACGTCACTGCCGCCCCGCCAATGCACCGCGCCTGCGGGACTCGACGAACCGGACGATGTCCGCGATCCAGTCGCGGTCGGTGCGCAGCGTCAGGAGCGGGGCCCCGCAGCTGCGGATGGTGCGCGCCACCTCGGCGCGGTGCGCCGCGGCGGCCTTGGCGAAGTCGTCGCGCAGCTGGGCGTCGATGGTGAATTCGCGGGTGACCCCGGACTCGGCGTCCTGCAGCACGACATCGCCGATGTCGGGCAGCTCGACGTCGCGGGGGTCCAGCACCTCGATCGCGAGCACCTCATGACGAGCCGAGATCGCGCGCAGCGGACGCATCCAGTTGATCGGCCCCAGGAAGTCGCTGATGATCACCGCCATGCCGCGGCGCCGCTCCGGGCGGCGCAAGGCGTCGATGGCGGTGGCCAGGTCCCCGCGCACCCCCACCGGCGCCCGGGGGGTGGTGGCGATGGTGCGCAGCAGCGTCTGCTCGTGCTGGCGCCCCGAGCGCGCCGGGACGCGCTTCATCGTCGCGCCGTTGGCGATCAGCGCCCCGAGCCGGTTGCCGCCGCCGCTGTTGAGGAACGTGATCGCGGCCGAGGCCGCCACCGCCAGGTCCCGCTTCTCGCACCCCACGGTGCCGAAGTCCAGGCTGGCCGACATGTCGACCACCAGCCAGGTTTCCAGCTCGCGGTCGGCGATCATCTGCCGGACGTGCGGGTGCGTGGTGCGCGCGGTGACGGCCCAGTCCATGCGCCGGACGTCATCGCCGGGCTGGTACTCGCGCGACTCCCCGGGCTCCGAACCCGGCCCCGGGATCAGGCCCAGGTGGTCGCCGTGCAGGACGCCGTCGAGCTTGCGCTTGACCGTCAGCTCGAGTTGCCGCAGCGCCGCCGCCAGCTTCGGGTCGACGATCTGCCCGCGCTGCATCGATGGCGGATGTGCGATCGCCGCCGGCTGCTGGGGCTCGGTCACCGACCGCTGGCCGCGCCGGCGGGCTGCATCACCGGGGGCACCGACTGCCCTTGCTGCGGAACGGCGTTGACCTGCGGCAGGGCCACCGTCTGCAGGACCCGGTTGATGACGATCTCCGGCGAGATCTCGTCGGCGAGGGCGTCGTAGGTGAGCACCAGGCGGTGCCGCAGCACGTCGGGGATGACGTCCACGACGTCTTGCGGGATCACGTAGTCGCGGCCGCGCACCAGCGCCAGCGAGCGCGACGCCGCGATGATGCCCAGCGACGCACGCGGGGACGCCCCGAAGGAGATCCACGTCTTGACGTCGTTCATGCCGAGCTGTTCGGGGTGGCGGGTGGCGGTCACGACGCGCACCACGTAGTCGACCAGCGCATGGTGGACGAAGTTGTTGGCCGCGATGTCCTGCAGGCGCAACAGGTCGCCGGTGGCCATGATCTGCTTGGGCTCGGGCGGGCGCACACCCATCCGGTAGATGATCTCCCGCTCCTCCTCGGGCGTCGGGTAGCCGACGTTGATCTTGAACAGGAAGCGGTCGCGCTGGGCCTCGGGCAGCGGGTAGACGCCCTCGTGCTCGATCGGGTTCTGGGTGGCCATCACCAGGAACGGGTTGGGCAGCGGGAAAGTCTTGCCGCCGATCGACACGTGGCGTTCCTGCATGACCTCCAGCAGCGCCGACTGCACCTTGGCGGGCGCGCGGTTGATCTCGTCGGCAAGCAGGAAGTTGACCACCACGGGGCCGAGTTCGGTGTCGAACTCCTCCTTGCCCTGCCGGTAGATGCGGGTACCGATGATGTCGGTGGGAACCAGGTCGGGGGTGAACTGGATGCGGGCGAACGTGCCGCCGACGACCTTGGCGAAGGTCTCGACGGCCAGCGTCTTGGCCACGCCGGGGACACCCTCGAGCAACACGTGCCCCTTGGAGAGCAGGCCGACCAGCATCCGCTCGACGAGCTGGTCCTGCCCGACGATGATCCGCTTGACCTCGAAGATGGCCCGCTCGAGGGTGTGGACTTCGGCGGCCAGGCCGTTACCGGCACCACCCGACGGCGCTTCATGGGCCGGCGGGCCGGACTGTCCGCCCGGGCCCGGGTAACCGCTGGCGCCCGGGGGCGGCCCACCTGCTGCTGTCATCAATAACCCTCCACAGCTCATTCGGACACGACTGCTTGCAACACCACTGTCGTGGGGCCGCGACGTGCCCGCGTCCAACTATTCCAGGCCCGCCGGATTCCGTCGACGCTGGTGGTTCGCCCCCGGCAACCCGTGGGGCGGACCGCGCCTGGATCAGTACTCGATGATCCTAGTCAGGAACGGCGTCATGCCGGGCTTGCGAACCGGGCTGACGGTCACCTTGCCGGCGAGGCTGGACGCCTCCAGCATCTGCCCGTTGCCCAGATACATCGTGACGTGCTGGCCGCCGTTCGGGCCGTAGAAGATCAGGTCGCCGCGCCTGGCCTGGTCCGGCGGGATGTGCCGGCCGGCGTTGTACTGGTCGCCGGAGAACCGCGGGATCAGCACGCCGACGCCGGCGAAGCCGTACCGCATCAGGCCCGAGCAGTCGAAACCGGTGATGTTGGCGCCGTCGCCGACGCCCTTGCTGGGACCGTCCAGCGAGCCACCGCCCCAGGAGTAGGGAACGCCCATCTGCGATCCCATCCGCTTGATCACGTACTCGATGGCCTGCCGGCCGTAGACGCGGGGAATCTTGCCGCCGGGGTTGGTCGGGGCGGCCGCGGTGGGAGCGGGATCCCCCAGGATGTTGATTCCGAGGCCGCCGAGGAATTGCCTGCCCAGGTCCATCGTCGTTTGGGTCGCCTGCGCGGTGGCCTGCAGCGACGCGTTGGCGACCGCGAGCGGGTCGCCGGGGGCGCCGGCGCTGATCGTCGCGGGCAGAGTGGGGTCCCACGCCCCGGGGTCGGCCGCGGCCGGGGCGGACCCGGAGTAGGCCACAGACAGCAGCAGCCCGGTCACCACGGTGGTGATCCAGGCGAAGTTGATCAGACGAATCCGCTTGCGGTGCATGGCTTTCCGTTCACTTCTCATTCGTTCACCACTCGATGTAGCGGACCACGTAGGGCGTCATGCCGCTGGTGCGCACCGGTGCGACGCGGACTTTCAGACCGATGTCGGGAGCCTCGAGCATCTGGCCGTCGCCGAGGTAGATGGTCACGTGCTGGCTGCCGCCCGGCCCGTAGAAGATCACGTCGCCGCGGCGCATCTGCGAGGACGGGATCTTGCGGCCGAGGTTGTACTGCGAGCCCGAGTAATGCGGCAGCTTGATGCCCACCCCGGCGAACGAGTACAGGACCAGGCCCGAACAGTCGAAGCCGGTGATGCCGGCCCCGGAGTCGATGCCCTTGCTCGGGCCGGCCGCGTTGCCGCCGCCCCAGGAGTAGGGCACGCCGATCTGCGACATGCCGCGGCGGATCACGTATTCGGTGGCCTGCCGCCCGTACACCCGCGGGATCCGGCCGGAAGTCCCGCCGGGGGCCGCGTTGGTGATGCCGGTGTCGTCGGGCTTGAGGATGCCGAGCTGCTGCAGGAAGTTGCGGCCCAGGCCGGCGGTGACCTGCGTCGAGGTGGCGGAGATGCCCAGCACCTGGTTGATCACCGCGATCGGGTCGCCCGGCACGTTGGCGCTGGGGATCATCGGCAGCGTGGGGTCCCAGGCGCCGTCCCAGCGGCGGGCCCCGCCCTGCGGTGCCGGCGCGCCCGGCGAGCCGGTCTCCCACCGGTCGCCCGATGCGGGGGCGGCGGGTCCGCCGGGACCCGTCGACCATTGCCGTTTGGCCGCTTCGAGTTTGGTCTGCGCCTCGTCGCGTTCGGCGGCCAGGCGAGTGATCTGTTCGCGTTGTTCGTCGAACTTGCGCTTGGAGTCGGTCAGCGCCGCCACCGCGGCGTCCTGGCTGCCCTTGGCGTCGGCGGCGGCCTTGTCGGCCTTCTGCTTGGCCAGCCGCGCCGCCGATTCCTTGTTCACCTGTTCGGTGCGCGCCCGCTGCAGCTTGGCCATCACCGTCTGGGAACTCGCGGACAGGGTCTTGGCGGCGGCCTGGGTGGCGATGATGTCGTCGGGGCTGCTGGCGGTCAGGTAAGCGTTCGAGGGGCCGTTCATGTAGGTGGCCGCCGCGAACGTGTCGAACCGCTGCTGCGCCGCGGCGATCGCGGCGTTGGCGTCTTTGACCGCCTGCTGGCTTGTCTCCAGGTCGTGCTGGGCCGCCGCGGCGTTGTCCCGGGAGGTCTCGACGTCGACCAGCGCCTTGTTGACGCTTTCCTGTTCGGTCTGGATTTCGGCGCTCAGGTTTTCCAGCCGTTGGTTGGCCTTGGCGACGTTGGCGATCAAGCCGGCCAGGCTGTCCGCGGCGGGATCACCGTGCGCGAGCCCCGGCGTGCAAAGCAGCAGGGCCACGCTCACCACCGATGGCACGACCGGCCGGACCAGCCTCGCGACCGGCCTCGCAGCGGAGCCCCGGCGTGTGCGTGTCATTCGACTCAGGTCTCCTACGGCTCAACGTGACGGGCGGCGCCGGCCACGAAGTTCACAAAGGGCGCCAAAGACAACAGCAGCATCATTTGCACCGTACGTCACACTTTTGGGCGTGCAAACGCTCCGCCGAAATCGCACTCTCTACGTGCGTTTAATGTGACCGAACGGTGACCTACCGTGTTTGCCGCGCGGTGGCAGCGCGACCCGGGTGACCGTGTTTCAGCCGAGGCGGACGCGCCTGGCTAGGCCGTGTTGGTGGGCGTTACTTCCTGCACCCCCGCCGAATCCGCCGGGGTTGCTGAACGCTTGCTGCGCAACTGCAGGAAGCGGGTCCCGACCGCCGCCGCGAGCACGGCGAGCAACAGGAAGATGGTCAGGCCGGTCCAGGGAAATTCCGGGGCTTCCAGCTCGTTGAGGAAGTGCTGGGCCGAGACGACCGGATTGCCCGTCTTGGCGTGATCCTCGCCGGCCTCGAGCGTGACGCGCGGGAATTGTGTGCTGTAGCTCCCGACGTAGCTCGTGCTCAGGGTCAGGACGGTGGCGTCGTGATAGTCGGCGCCGACCACCGTGGAGATGTCGCGCAGCGGGGTGTCGTTCGGAGGGTTGTGATCGAGCAGCACGATCTTGAGGTTGATGCCGTGCGCGTGGGCTTCGTCGACGATGTGCAACAGGCCGGGCATGTCCGCCGCCGGCGCGCTGACGCCCGTGGCGGCGACCTGGGCCTTGACCGCGGTCATGTCGACGTCTTGCGGGATGTAGACGGGTAGGGCCGGGTGCCAGGTCATGATGTCCCTCCTGCCGTAGCGCTACAGGCACCGTACGCGACTTCGGTTCGGGGGGTTTAAACCGTCGACTCAGGCGATAAGACTTGGGGAGTACGGGCGCCCCTTTTAATGCAGGACAAGCGTACTGTTAATGTTGCACCGCACCGCCGACACGGCCCGTCGGTGGAAGAACTTAATCCTCGGGAGTTGAAGTGAGCAAAGAAGATTCTGTGAACTCGTTCGGAGCACGCGACACCCTCAAGGTCGGCGACAAGAGTTATCAGATCTACCGTCTCGACGCCGTCCCCAACACCGAGAAACTCCCCTACAGCCTCAAGGTGTTGGCCGAGAACCTGCTGCGCAACGAGGACGGCAGCAACATCACCAAGGACCACATCGAGGCCATCGCGAACTGGGATCCCAAGGCGGAGCCCAGCATTGAGATCCAGTACACGCCGGCCCGCGTCGTCATGCAGGACTTCACCGGGGTGCCGTGCATCGTCGACCTGGCCACCATGCGGGAGGCGATCGGCGACCTCGGCGGCAAGGCCGAAAAGGTCAACCCGCTGGCGCCGGCCGACCTGGTGATCGACCACTCGGTGATCGCCGACCTGTTCGGCACCGCCGACTCCTTCGAGCGCAACGTCGAGATCGAGTACCAGCGCAACGGCGAGCGCTACCAGTTCTTGCGCTGGGGCCAGGGCGCTTTCCGCGATTTCAAGGTGGTGCCGCCGGGGACCGGCATTGTGCACCAGGTCAACATCGAGTACCTGGCCAGCGTCGTGATGGAACGCGACGGAGTCGCCTACCCCGACACCTGCGTGGGCACCGACTCGCACACCACCATGGTCAACGGCTTGGGCGTGCTGGGCTGGGGCGTCGGCGGCATCGAGGCCGAGGCCGCCATGCTGGGTCAGCCGGTGTCGATGCTCATCCCGCGGGTGGTCGGCTTCAAGCTGACCGGTGAGATCCAGCCGGGCGTCACCGCGACCGACGTGGTGCTGACCGTCACCGAGATGCTGCGCAAGCACGGCGTGGTCGGCAAGTTCGTCGAGTTCTACGGCGAGGGCGTGGCCGAGGTGCCGCTGGCCAACCGCGCCACCCTGGGCAACATGAGCCCCGAATTCGGTTCCACCGCAGCGATTTTCCCGATCGACGAGGAGACCATCTCCTACCTGCGGTTCACCGGCCGCAACGAGGAGCAGCTGGCGCTGGTCGAGGCCTACGCCAAAGAGCAGGGCATGTGGCACGACCCCTCCCACGAGCCGGCCTTCTCCGAATACCTCGAACTCAACCTCTCCGACGTGGTGCCCTCGATCGCCGGGCCGAAGCGCCCGCAGGACCGAATCGCGTTGTCGGACGCCAAGTCCACCTTCCGCGCGCAGATCGGCGACTACGTCGGCGACGACCCCGACAAGAAGGAGTACTCCAAGCTCGACGAGGCGGTCGACGAGTCCTTCCCGGCCAGCGACCCCGGGGCGCTGGAGAACGGTCACGCCGACGACGCCCCGAAGTTCGAATCGGCGGCGGCGCATGCCAAGGGCCGGGTGAGCAACCCGGTGCGCGTGAAGTCCGGCGACCGCGGCGATTTCGAGCTCGACCACGGCGCGGTGGTGATCGCGGCGGTCACGTCGTGCACCAACACCTCCAACCCCGAGGTGATGCTGGGCGCGGCGCTGTTGGCGCGCAACGCTGTCGAAAAGGGGCTGGCGTCCAAGCCGTGGGTGAAGACCACGATGGCGCCGGGATCGCAGGTGGTCCACGACTACTACGAAAAGGCCGGCCTGTGGCCGTATCTCGAGAAGCTCGGCTTCTATCTGGTCGGCTACGGCTGCACCACGTGCATCGGCAACTCCGGCCCGCTGCCCGAGGAGATTTCCAAGGCGATCAACGACAACGACCTGTCGGTGGCCGCGGTGCTGTCCGGTAACCGCAACTTCGAGGGCCGGATCAACCCCGACGTGAAGATGAACTACCTGGCGTCGCCCCCGCTGGTGGTGGCCTACGCGTTGGCGGGGACCATGGACTTCGATTTCGAGAACCAGCCGCTGGGTACCGACAAGGA
>NZ_LZJG01000571.1:0-1155 GCF_001667785.1 Mycobacterium sp. E3247
GCGCTGCCCTACTACGAGGCGCTGGCACTGTTCAAACTCGCCATCATCCTCGAAGGCTCGCACGCCCGGCAGGTCAAATCCGGCGTCGATGCCGACCGCACAGACATGGGCCCGCGAGTGATTCGATTGCTTCATGGCGCAGCGGAATTTGCGCGCGGGCAACGGCTATGACCGAACCGCTGACCGATCGGCGACGGCGCCTGCTACGCGCCGACATCGGCCGTACCGCTATCGCGTTGTTCGCTGAGCGCGGTTTTGACACGGTTACTGTAGGCGACATCAGCGCCGCCGCTGGAATCTCCGAACGGACCTTCTTTCGGTACTTCGCATCCAAGGACGAAGTACTGCTGGACTACGAACGTCATGTGTGGGAGCGACTGATCCACGCGCTGGCTTCGCGCCCGGCCGACGAGGGTCCGGTCACCGCGCTACGGCAAGCCTTTTTGGCCACCTCCCACGTCGAACCAGCAGACCGTCTACGCGTCGTGCAACTGGGCCGCATTCTTGCCCAGGCACCGGAGTTGAATGCCCGCAGCCGCGGCCAGCGCCTGGTCAACGACGACGAGCTCGTCGCGCTGGTGGCGGGACGTTTCCCCAAGGGACACAAGGAGTCAACGATGCACGCGCGCATCGCCGTAACGGCGATGAACGCCGTCGCCGCCGCAGAGTTCGGCGCTTGGGTCCAAGGCGGCGGGCGGGGCGACCCGGCCGAGCGAATCCGGGCGGCACTGTCCCTGCTCGAGCAGGGAATCGGCAAGTTCGACGGAGGAGGAGACAACCAGTGACCAATCTCTTCGATCTGACCGGACGCACTGCACTTGTCACCGGCGCCACCCGCGGCATCGGCCGGGCGATCTGCGCGCAGCTGGCATCGTCGGGGGCGGACATCGTGGTAGTCAGCCGCAATTCTGAGGCATGCGAAAAGACCTCAGCCGAGATCGCCGCCACTGGTCGGCGCGCATTCTCGTTGCCCGCCAACGTCAACCGATGGGCCGAATGTGACCGCCTGGTTGACGAAGCCTACGCGGCCGTTGGGCGCATCGACATATTGGTCAATAACGCGGGATCGTCAGTGCGTTACGACAGTGTGGATTCGATCGGCGAGGAACTGTTCGACAAGACAATCGCACTCAATCTCAAGGGTCCCTTCCAAAC